>DIJY01000079.1 GCA_002421405.1 Caryophanales bacterium UBA5632
GATGTTTTTGGTGGAGGATCATTTAACATCATTAACTTCCTCTATCCCGGATTTTTGGCTTTAACCGTCGGTATCAACCCTTTTTGGATTAGTTTTATCATGTTAGTCGCAAGAGGATGGGATGCTTTTACCGATCCTGTCATGGGATATATTTCCGATCACACTAAATCAAAACTCGGAAAAAGACGCATCTATCTCATTATTTCTGCACCGCTCGTTCTTGTGGGAATGTTTTTCTTATTCTTTCCTTTTTCATTTCCAAGTGAAGGATTAAGAGTTATTGCTGTTTTACTGTCTTACTTAGTATTTACAACAATCCAAACCAGTATCATGATTCCTTATTACTCGCTTTCAAGTGAAATATCGAGTGATTATCAACAAAGAGCCTCTTACAACTCTTACCGTCTTGGATTTAGTATCTTTGCATCAATTCTTTGTGTCGCTGTTCCCGGCATCATCGTTTCAATGTTTTCAGACGCAAGAATCGGATATCAAGTCATGAGTTTGTCATTTGGTTTTATCTTTGGATTAAGTGTCCTTATCACCGGATTATTCGCAAGAGAGGAAATTTCAACCCCAGTCGTCACAACAAAATTATCGTTTAAAGAACTGGCAAAACCATTAAAACTTCGTCCTTTTCGACAGTATTTAGGAATGTTTCTCGTGTTACAAATGTCAATGGCTATTATGAGCGGACTCTTCTTCTTTTATGTCGACTTTTATATCACGAAAGATATGACCGCCAGTGGAGAATCATCAATGGTCGGTTTAATTGCTGCAGCGTTGATGTTTTCGATGCAAATCGTCGCCTTGCCAATATATATCGCCATGATTGCCAAAAAAGGAAAGACCTTTGCCTATCGATTTGGTGCAATTCTATGGATTGTGACGGCGATGTTATTGCTTTTCATCCCCGCCAACGTGAATCCAATAGTCATTTATGTTTTAGGGGCTTTGATGGGGCTTGGTATTAGCGGACCTGGACTCGTTCCTCATACGATGTATGGTGATGTTGTGGATGCTGGTCAACTCAAGTTCAAAGATCGTTTGGATGGACAAATGAGCGGATTTACTAATTTCATCAATAAAGTCGCTCAAGCTTTGGGATTATCACTTGTGATGGCCATTATCGGTTTTGCAGGATTTGAATCTCAAGACTTAACGCTTCCAAAGATTGTCAGTCAACCCGATAGTGCGATGCTTGCGATTAGAATCATCATGGCTGTAGCGCCACTTCTGTTCATGGGTATTGGCATTTATATCTCCTATAAATACAAAATTGATGCTTTAAAACAAAAAGAAATCTCAGAAGCCATTAAAAATAACACTTCGAATCAAGAAGAATTGATTGCGACTTTTTAATCATGAAACGTCCGAATTGGCTTCTTTTTATCACGCTTGGTTTTCTGGTTAAAATTTACAGTTTTTTTAAAGGTCAACGCATCATAAGAACAGCAAAAATCAAAGGTCCGGCAATTGTATTGTCAAACCATACTTCGTTTTACGATTTCATCTATACAACCGCCGCTATTTATCCTAAAAGAGTCACATACCTTGCAGCAAGCAAGATGTTTTATGATCCTTTACTCGGCTTCTTTTTAAGGCTGGCTCGAGCAATTCCAAAATCGCTATTTCAAAGTGATCCCGTCTCGACGATGAATGCCTTTCGAATTTTGAAACAAAAAGGCATTGTTTCTATCTTTCCAGAAGGACAGATTTCGCCCATCGGCGTTACACAACCGATCAACTATGCAATTGCAAAACTGCTTAAAAAAGCAAAAGTAAATGTTTATATTGCGAAGCATCAAGGGGCTTATTTGGTCAATCCTCCTTGGAATAAAAAAACGTTCCGCGGCAGAATTATCACAAACGTCGACTTCATTATTTCAAAAGAACAATTACTCGATATGTCGGAGCAACAAATATTTGATGTTGTAAAGGAAAAACTTCATTTTAACACCTCTGAGTTTAATCATGATAAAAAATTCAAATATAAACCAAATGACATCACTAATCTCGAAAGTGTGATATATCAATGCCCGAAATGCGGTTTTGATGACTTAAAATCAAGGACCCATGAGCTCTATTGCACCCAATGCGGTCATACAATGAGCTATGATCAATATGGTAAAATTGATGGGAAACGCATCGATGAACTCTATCATACTCAAGAACAAGTCATGCAAAAAATGATTATGAATAACCCTGATTTTAAATTGGAATCTAACGTTAAATTAGAGAGTTTTAAAGATAAACGTCTCGTTGAAGTCGGCGAGGGCGTTCTAACGCTAGATCGAAATGAATATCGATACTCTGGTACAATCAATCAAGAAAAAGTCGTTTTGAAATTTGATCCAAAAATTATTGCTTCTTTACCGAGTGATTTAGGCAGAAACATTCAAATCTATGAAGGGTATATCATATACCAATTTGTCATCGATAAAGTGACGCTTCCAACCAAATTTGTCATTGCTGGAGAATATATTCATACGCTTTGTAACAATAAAGTTAAATGAAACTAGAATATTAAATCATCATTCAATGCCGTTAAAGGATCTTAATCCATAACGGCATTTTTTGTTTGTAAATAGAAACCGAACTTTTTAATCAAAATCAATCGATAGCTCGATTCACGAGCATATCGAGCGATGTTTCGTTGATGATTAAATAACATACCTTTATTTTCCTGTATTTAAGTGTTAATATGAAATAGTATGAATGGTATAATGGCATTATGCACAAAGAATGCAACGAAAAACCATTCAATAATTTCATATATCAACTTAAGTTTAAAGTATAATACAGAGATAAAGTCAATCATAAAATAGGTTCAAAACAAGCCAAGGAGTGATTTAGATGCATGCATATTCAAAATCAAAAGAAGATTATTTCAACAAGGATTATCCCAACCAAAAGGGATTAACCCATGAAGAAATATTAACAAGTTTAGAACAATATGGAAAAAATGAGTTAATCGCTACCAAAGGAAAATCGATTCTTCGAATGATTTATGAAGAATTAAAACAGTTTTTGAATATTCTTTTAATTCTTGCAGGGATCATCAGTATTGTTGCGAGTGGCCATATCACTGATGGTATTTTTATCTTTGTAATCGTCATATTAAATACAACACTCAGTATCATTCAAGCAAAAAAGGCAAACAATGCCGTTGAAGCATTAAAATCAATGAGTAGACCACACGTTAAGGTGTGGAGAAACAACAAAATATCGACCATTGAGATGACGGAACTCGTCGTCGGAGATCTTGTTGCACTCGAAGCGGGTGATTACGTTCCAGCTGATCTTCGATTAATTGAAACCATCAATTTAAAAGTCGATGAATCAACCTTAACCGGTGAATCCATCGCTGTTTTCAAAGATTGTAATAAAATACTTCCCCTGAATACCCCCATCGGTGATTTAGTGAATATGGCTTTTTCATCAACAGTCGTCAATTACGGAAGAGGCTTGGGCGTTGTGACTGCCGTTGGGATGAAAACTGAAATTGGAAAAATCGCAACAATGTTAAATGAAGTTGAAGATGAATTGACCCCACTTCAAATAAAAATTGATAAATTAGGAAAAATGCTTGGGATCGTCTCGATTGTTGTGGTTGCCCTCATCTTTGTTGTTGGTCTATTATACCAGTTTGACCCCTTAGAACTCTTTATTGTGAGTGTGAGTTTAGCGGTTGCTGCCATCCCTGAAGGTCTTCCTACCGTCATAACCGTCGTCCTCGCAATCGGTATGAGAAAGATGGCAAGCAAAAAAGCAATTGTGAAATCATTGTCTGCTGTTGAAACATTAGGAAGTGTTACGGTTATTTCAACCGATAAGACCGGGACACTGACGCAAAACAAAATGGTCGTTACGAAAATATATGATTTAAATCACATGATTGATGTTACCGGCAATGGCTATTCCTTTCAAGGAGAAATCAAGGAAAAGAATCATACGATTGACTTACTGATTGAAATTGGCGTTTTATGTAATGATTCGTCCATCGAAAAAGATACTTTAATTGGCGATCCAACGGAGTTATCGTTAGTGACACTTGCAGAAAAAAATGGGATTCATCATCAAACTTTTAGAAATTCACATGCAAGACTCGATGAATATCCTTTTGACTCTGTAAGAAAATCAATGAGTACCCTGCATCAATTCAAAGACGGTAAAAAATTATTGACAAAAGGTGCCATTAGTCAGGTGTTATCCATCTCGACACACTATCTAAAAAACGATGTCATCACGCCAATCGATGATGAATTCGTTCAATTAGTTGAATCACAAAATGAGGTTCTCGCATCAAGGGCACTTCGTGTCCTCGCCTTCGCAATGAAACCCATTACTGAGTATACGAACATTATGAATGAAGAAAAAGGGATGATTTTCATTGGTTTAGTTGGTATAATCGACCCTCCTAGAGAGGAAGTAAAACCAGCAATTGCTTTATGTCATAAAGCTGGAATTCGCGTTGTAATGATTACAGGAGATCATAAGTTGACCGCTTCTGCGATTGGAAAAACATTAGGAATCCTTAAAGAAGGCGAAAAGGCTTTAAGTGGTGATGAACTTGAGTTAATGAGTGACGAAGATTTAAAGGAAGCAGTAAAGACCTCTTCTATTTTTGCCAGAGTATCGCCGACTCACAAAGTCAGAATTATAAAAGCATTTCAAGCAAATGGACAAATAACATCAATGACCGGAGACGGAGTCAATGACGCTCCCGCTTTGAAACAAGCGAATATTGGTGTTGCGATGGGAATTACTGGGACCGATGTTTCCAAAGAAGCTGCCGATATGATTTTAATGGATGATAACTTTACGACCATCGTTGATGCCATTGAAGAAGGTCGAGTCATCTATGCAAATATAAGAAAGTTTGTTGGCTATCTTGTATCCTGTAATGTGGGAGAAGTCTTATTGATATTTACTGCAATGTTGCTTGGCTGGGGTAGCCCATTATTGGCGATTCAAATCCTTTGGATTAATCTTGTCACTGATAGTTTACCCGCATTTGCTTTAGGAATGGAACAAAAAGAGACTGATGTCATGAACCAGCCTCCTATTGATCCAGAAGCAACAATCGTTGATAAATTCATGGGCATCACAATTGGTTTCCAAAGCATCTTTTTAGCCGCTTCAGTATTGCTCAGTTACTCAATCGGTAAATTCATTATAAACGGTCCGGAAATGCTTGGAGAAACATTTGCATTTATTACCATTATCACCGGCGAACTGCTTCGTACATTCTCAGCGAGAAGTGAAACGAAGTCCATTTTCAAAATGAATCCATTTTCAAACAAGTATGTAAATTATGCCTTCTTACTTGGATTTGGATTGCTATTCGTTGTCATCTTCGTCCCAGGAATCAATAACATCTTTAAAACAAATGTCGAATTATCATTATTACAATTTATACTTGCGGCTTCCATTGGTATCATACCACTCTTAGGTGGTGAACTTGCAAAATTATTCAAAAGACTAAAATAGTCAGTTCCGATTCGTCAATAATAATTCTACAAACGATCATTTCTATTAGTGATTGAGATAACTTTTATTGTTCTTGTGTAATACTAGATAATCTTATATAATGAAAACAAATAAAAAAAGACATCGTGGAGGGATCATACATATGAATTTAGAACAGTATCGTCTCATCGTCGAATCATCGCCAAACATGATTTGGCGTTCTAATCTCACTACTAAATGCGATTACTTTAACAAGACTTGGCTAGATTTTACCGGACGAACCGCTAAACAGGAGGCTGGATTTGGCTGGGCCGAAGGCGTTCATCCTGATGACTTAGACCGCTGTGTGAAAATCTATTTAGACAACTTCCATCAACAATCAAGTTTTGAAATGGATTATCGCCTTAAAAACCGTCATGGAGAATATCGTTGGATTAATGATCGCGGCGTTCCTTTTTATGATAAAACCGGTAAATTCATTGGTTTCATTGGGAGTTGTATGGATGTTACTGAAAAAATTGAAGGAAATTTGATGAAAGAAATGGCACAAAATGACTTTTTGTGCAGCACCTATAACCGTCAATATGCTTATCAATTACTTCAAGAAACATTTAAACAAGCAAAAGAAATGAAATTACCATTATCAATTATGATGATTGATATTGATGAATTCAAAGCGATTAATGACCAATATGGTCACGCTGTGGGTGATCATGTCTTAACTTATATTGCGCGTTCTATCAAATCAAAACTGAGTAAAAATGACATATTGGGTCGTTACGGAGGCGATGAGTTCTTAGTGGGACTCAATCGTAATGCACAAGAATCACTCCTTATCGCTGAGCATATCAAAAATGACATATCGAGTGAGCTATTCGCTATTTCCGAATCAGATTCTATCACCATTACTGTATCCATTGGCATTCGGTGTTTAGAAAACGAAACATCCCTTGATTTACTCATTAACAAAGCAGATATGTCATTATATATCGCAAAAAAAGAAGGAAGAAACCGAGTTATCGGCTAATTTCCTTCTTACATTGTATTTCAAATATGAACGAATCCTTATTTGATACGATTGGACAATTCTCACAATCGTTGATGATGGGGATTTTTATTAATTTAATATATAGATTATATCAATCGAATGATAGCAAAGATTAATATAATAACGATTAATCCTACATAGATTAAAGCATCATTTTGAATAAACGGTTTTTCATAACGATCGTTAAAGCGATTAACTGTGATTTGAAAACGTTCTAAAAAGCCAGTGGGATTCGATTGATCCGTGGATATCATTTTTTCAGTGTCTGGATCAAGTGGATGCCGTTTTCGATCAATCAACTTACAACTACGGTACATCAACATATACCAAGGAAACACAATCAAATACTCAACCGAAAGCCATCGGGGCAGATGCAAATGGAATAAATTGAATTTCTTTCCGACAAGAAAGATTCCGGTTCCAAGGGCAACAACCATTAACATCGTCAATAAATCTGAACCTTGAAAGTAATTTAACTGTGACAAAACTTCTTCAACAAAATGAGGATCAAAATTCATCGAACGAATCTGCGGAAGTAAGAACCGATTCATAATGAAATTAGGTGCAAGTCCAATCACCGCAATCAACCCTGCAAGAGCAATCATCGCTGCATTCATTCCATCCCATTCAAAACCAATTTGAGCATATGTTTCCGTCGTTTTTTTAAAGAAAACATAGTACATTAATTTTATAAAGGAAGCGACGGTTCCGGCGCTAACAGCGATAAATATCCATTCGGCAAGAGTAAAAATCCAACTGCCTTCGTGAACAGCTTCAACGATTCCGTGATGCAAAATCGATTTTGAAATGAACCCGTTAAAGAGCGGAATTCCGCTAATTCCCAATGCAGCAATCAATGCAACAAACGTTGTCACAGGCAGTTTTTTCCATAAACCGCCAAGTTTGTACATGTCTGATTCATGCGTATGGTGGTAAACGACCCCTGCTACCAAAAACAACAAAGATTTGAATAGTGCGTGATTGACAATATGATAAACCGCCCCCGCATAACCAACGGCACCGTGGTCACCCAAATACATTGCAATCCCAACCCCCGTGATGATATACCCCATTTGACTGACAGAATGGTAGGCAAGCATCCGTTTAATGTGAGATTGTTGAAGCGCCATGAAGACGCCTACGCTCATGGTGATGATTCCTGCCCAGATGACGAGAAAGCCAACATTTTCAATTGTAAGCCAAACCGCATCGGGTTCAATGTTGCTATTTGGAAAATAATAAGAAGTAGCAACACGCAAGATTCCGTACGCTCCCACTTTGATTATAATGCCTGAAAGCAATGCTGATGCCGGTGTTGGCGCAACAGGATGTGCTTTTGGAAGCCAAATATGAACTGGAACCATCCCTGCCTTCACACCAAATCCAAAGATTAATAAGCCGATGATCCAGTACCGAACAGCCCCTAATTGATTAAGCGCTCCAAGTGCACTTTCAAACTGTAAATCACCCACTTCAAAATATAAAAGCATCATAGCAATCAATATCAAGAATCCTCCGACCAACCCCATAAAAATGTAGGTGGTCGCAGCTCGATTTGAATCTTCTTGTTGGTAATGAACGACAAGCAAATACGAAGCAACGGTCATAATTTCAAAAAATAAATACATGGTAAACAAATCACCGGCCATCACAGCACCTAATACAGTTGTATAGGTGATGGCCATGAAGAAATAAAAGCGAGTTGAACGCTTTTCAGCTCCCATGTAAACATGGGTGAAAATCATTACGAATAGCCATACAATGTTGGTTATCAATACCATCGTATATCCAAGCATATCAAGGGTGAATGACAATCCTAAACCTAAAGCTTGAGGGAATTCCAGATGAATGCCTCCATCAATAGCATTTGGGTAAATGAGAAGACTCAAAGCGAGATTAATAAAAGTTGCGCCCATCACCATCCGGTCGCGCCATTTGACCGCCCGCATGCCAAATGCGAGCTGAGCAAATCCACCAACTACAGGTAAGAACAAAACAATCATCAAAAGCACATCAGCGTGAGCGAACGACCAAAGTGATGCTTGTAGCTGTGTGTTTGCGTTTAATTTATCAATAATGCCAAACCAGTTTTCTACGGCTCCCACAAAGACAAGCAAGAATAAAAGCGCAATAAAAACTAACGTCGTGGTCCTAGCAGAACTCGGCGTAATAATCAGATGTTGTTTAGGTTTGGATGTCGGGGATGTGAAAGTCATTAAAACACCTCAATATCTAGATTTATAAACGAGCAATGACTAAATCAATCAATTGCATTAATAAGTTGGGATAAATACCTATCAAGAGAATGGAAAGACCCAAAACGACGATTGGCAAAAGCATTGCGGCCGGGATTTTCTCAATGCTTACCTTTTCTTGATGTTCAGGATTATCCTTCAAAAATGCCGCAAACAAAATTGGTAGATAATACATTGCATTGAGTAAACTGCTTATAACAATTACACCTAGAAAAATATATTGCGAAGCACTTTCAACCGCAATTCCCAAATTCCATTTAGCAATGAAACCACTGGTAAGCGGAATACCAATCATTGAAAATGCCGCAATACCAAACACAGTCATCGCAATGGGTATTTGAAAGCCAAGACCTTCAAAACCTTTCACACTTCTACTCTTTTTTAAATAGATTACAATTCCGACCGACAAGAAGAGTGCTGCTTTTGTTAATCCGTGCGAGATAATATGAAAGAAAGCGGACCGCAATCCAAGGTCGGACATAAGCGCAAGTCCGACAACGATATACCCAATCTGAGAAACGGATGAATAACCTAACATGCGTTTAAGATCCTTTTGCGTCATCGCAAAAATTGAACCCATAATCATACCCGCACCGCCAAAAATGAGTAAGACAGTATCCATTCCAAGCGATGCAAACAACTCAACGCCAAAAACTTTTAGTATCAATTTTATCAAAACTAAAATATATATTTTTACGACAACCGCAGACAAAATCGCGCTCGATGTGCTCGGAGCACTCGCATGAGCGTCTGGCAACCAAATATGAAAGGGAAATATAGCAGCCTTTAAACTGAGTCCTACTGTCATAAAGACAATGGCAAAGATAATATTGATTGGTAGGGTTGTCCATCCCGATTGAATTGTATTCGCAAGCAAATCAATATTCAAATGACCACTAATCATGTAAAGCATCGCAATTCCGAAAAGAAATGATAGAGACCCGATTTCATTTAATAGAACATAGCGGAAAGCAGCCGGATATGGCTCTTTTTTTCTTTTAATCGAAATGATTGCGCATGAGGTAAGCGAAATGATTTCGATAAAGACATAGGTGTTAAATAAGTCATTCGAATATAGAATACCAAACATCGCAAACAACATTAAAAAATACAAGACATAATAACGAGAGAATTCTGGCGATTCGATTCCCTCGGTTTTATCACCCGATGAATAGACATAGATGATGAAAGCTAAAGTGCCAACAAAAAGGGTAAAAAGAGAAGCAAACGGATCAACCTTGAATTCAATACCAAGGAACGATTCATAATCACCGAAATGATAAATAATATCGCCAACGTTTGCGACATGAATAAAGATAAAAACGGATGAAACCAATACACCGATTAGAAGAATTCCTCCAAGCCATAAAGTAGCCCTAAAAGATATCTTTTTTATAAACGGAACCATGATTGCCATCAATAAAAGTGCAACGAGATTGATGATTGGCAGTTGGCTAATCATGTGGCACCTCCTGCTCCATAATCTCCGCTAACTCCTTTTGATCGATGGTGCCATAGGTTTGAAAGATACGGATGACCAATGAAAGCAAATAGACCGTCACAGAAACGGAGACAACGATGCCAGTGAGAATCAATGCCGATGGAACCGGGTTCACAAATATGGGATTTTCCATGCCTTCGAGCCATATGGGGGGCGTGCCACCTTCAATATTGCCAATTGCGATAAAAAATAAAAACACGCCGGTTCCCATGATATTGATTCCGATTATTTTTTTAATTAAATTTGTATGAGTAACGACCGTATGTAAACCAATCAAGAACAATGCTGCGCCACCTAAATAGTTGATGTTTTCGACAATGCGTTCGAGGATGTTCATTGGATGACCTCCTCGATTAATTTATGAAACAGTGTAATCATCGTCGATGCAACTTTGATGCCAATGCCAATCATAATGATTGGAATCATGCCTGCAGATAATATCGCACCCGCCGAACCTGCTGGAAACCCTGCTGCAAGATTCGTCAAAAACGGCATTCCGACAAAGATAGCAATTAAACCAACGGTAACAAAAATCAATATTCCCCCACTTTCGGCAATTTCCGAAGCCTTGTGTGAGAATTTGTGTTTTGCTTTAATTGCACCGAATACCAGTGTGTAAAGAATTAAACTAGTGCCTAACAAAGCGCCTCCGGAAAATCCACCACCTGGAGAAACGTGACCATTCAAAATAATAAAAATTCCATAAACTTGTACAAAGGGAATCACTAAACGCGTGATTGATTTGACGATTGTATCATTCATGATGAATTTCCACCTCGTCTTTCTTCAAAGGCACTCGGAGGACAGAACCGACAGCGACAATCGCCGTGAACAAAACCACGGTTTCACCGAGCGTATCGAATGCACGATAATCAGCAACAACAGCGGCAACCACATTGGTTGCACCCGTTTCTTCCACGGCGTTATCAATGTAATGGCGAACGGTATCATTATAGGAAGGAGCACTGATATCAGGTGATGTCGGCATTGTAAAAATACCGCCAGCGAGGATAAAGAATAAAATGATGAAAACAATTCTGATTAATATTTTCTTCATTTTTCGTACCTCTTGGTTTTGCTGATAACAGCGAAAAATAAAAGCGAAGTCACACCAGCGCCGATGGCAGCTTCGGTGAGAGCAACATCTGGCGCTTTTAAAATCAACCATAAAAGCGACATCATTAAGGAATAAGCACTGAATATAATTATCGCTGAGAGTAAATCTTTGGTTCGCTCAACCGCAATTGCACAGACCACTAAGAAGACGACTAGTAAAACATTAAATAGTTGCATAGCCCCTCCTATTCCCGCTTTTCATCGGATTGGTTCTTCAATCGATGATAAGCGCTTTTTGCAATATAGTGAGCAGCGGTGGGATTCGTCATCCAAATGAACAGTAATACAACAAATATCATTAAACTGACTAAGGAAAAGCCTTTCCAAAGAATCAGTCCCAAAAAGATTAATCCTGCGCCCATCGTATCACATTTGGTCGTTGCATGCATCCGTGTAAAAACATCGGGCATCCGAAGAAGCCCAATAACACCGACAACGAAAAAAAAGATACCAGAAATCAAGAAAATAATAACGAAGATGTCACGTACGATTGTCCACATATTAGTCGAGTTTTCCTTTCATCAGGAATTTAGCTAGTCCAATACTCGCAACGAAACCAATCAAAGCATAGACCAAGGCAACACTGACATATGAGTCTTGCGCTGTTAATAGCGCAACCATAACAATCATCGTTGTCACTTTCGTAGTAATCATGTTGATGGCAACGATTCGATCATGCGCTGATGGGCCGATAATGGTTCGGTAAAGCCCAACAAACGTCAAAAGCAATAAGATAATTGTGCAGATCCAAACAATGGTAACAATCATTTTGAACCTCCCTCTAAAGCTGCGAAAGCACGTTCCATAGCGCTTCCTTCAAGGTTTTTGACTTCTTCTTGTACTAATCCATGTACAAGAATACCTTCATCAACAATATCAACCGTCAACGTGCCAGGAGTCAAAGTAATTGCGTTGGCGTAAAATGCTTGGTTGATTTCATTCTTGAGTGGCATCCTGATGATTTGAAATCCAGGATTAATCGGCATTTTTTTCTTGAGAACGATTGCAGCGACATGAATGTTCGATTTAAGCACTTCCCATAAAACAACGCCAATAACTCGAAAAAAAGTAAGAACAGTCTTAAAAGTAAAACGGTTGGTACCCTCACGGTGAAAAACAAGATCAAGATTATAACCAACGACAATTAGCGAAACTACGATACCAAATAGAATTGTTTGCCAATCCAGTCGTTCTGATAGTAAAAGCCAAAAGCCAAGTAATAGAAAAAACAGGAAGATGACACCGGGTAATTTTTTCATTGAAAATCCGTCCCTTCTTGATTGCGATGGCATAAGCGATTCCATCGTTAATATTTTAACATGAGGCAGCAAATTCGCAAAGAATTCCATCGATTTAGGTAATATTTGTGCAAACATAAATTCAATAATTTTTTGATCGATTGTCTCTACATCACTGTGCAATTAACTTTTATGATAGCGAATGTCTATTTTATAACTTCGTATTTAATCTGATTTTATGTCATCTATTATAACATCTAATTTCACGTTTATAAAGGCTAATTACCTATCTCTTTTCAAAC
>DIJY01000031.1:0-1539 GCA_002421405.1 Caryophanales bacterium UBA5632
ATGTCGAAATTAAAGTCGAAGAAAAAAACGAATTAAAAGAAGTCGCAGAAGCCATCAACATGATGTCAAAAGATATAGGCGAACAAGTCAATTTAGTATATCGTAACTTCGTATATGACGCTGTTTCTGGCATGAAAAACCGAAGAGCTTGTCATAAGGAAATTGAACAAATTATGGCTTCGTCTAATGATAAAACCGCTTTTTGTCTCATTGATATCGTCAATATGAAAAGCATTAATATGCTGAGGGGACAAGCTGTAGGTGATGAATTATTAAAAGTGTTCGCGGAAAAACTTGTTATAATTGTTGGCGATAAAGATAAAGTTTTTGCGAACAGCGGCAGTGAATTTTTGTTTTTACTCCCGAAAGTGACGACCCTTGAAGCCGTTGACCGTGTCATTAAAACAATCTTAGATGGTTATCGCGAAGCACTTCAAATTAGAGAAACGAAGATTGATGTCAAAGTGAATATTGGTATATCCGTTTTTCCATATGATGGCCGAAAAGTTGATGAACTCATTAAAAAATGTGATACCGCCCTCTTTAAAGCAAAACAAGCTGGCAATATGAAATATGTCTTCTATAACGATCAAATTACGAAAGAAGTAAACTACACCTCGCAAATTAGAGAACAGATGCCAGAAGCAATAAGACGCAATCAAATGTATCTCCAATATCAACCGTTGATTGATATCAAAAATGAAGTGTATGGATTCGAAGCGCTTGTCAGGTGGAAATCGCCAATTCTCGGCGAAATCAATCCTCAGTTATTTGTCAATTTAGCCGAAGAATCTCATCTCATTATTCCGATTGGTGAATGGGTTTTGACGCAAGCTTGTCGGGCTCAAGTTGAGATGACTAGAATTTTTGATAAACAATTTAATATGTCGGTTAATGTAAGTCCGGTACAAATATTGCAAAAGAATTTCGTTGAAATGTTAGAAAGAATCATTAATGATACGGGCATTGATCCTAAATATTTAGTGTTAGAAATTACCGAAAGTGTGTTAATTGATTCCACGATTGCTTTAGAAGAAGCAATTAACTACATCCATCAAATCAACGCTAAGATTGCACTCGATGACTTCGGTACCGGTAATGCTTCTTTAGCCTACTTAAGAAAACTTCCTTTTGATACGCTTAAAATTGATAAATCGTTTATTGATGGCATCTTTAGTTCAAAGAAAGACCATTCGATTGTTGGATCTGTCGTTGACTTAGTTCATAACCTGAATATGCGTGTCATCGCAGAAGGTGTCGAATCGAGAAAACAATATGAGTTCTTAAAACAAATCGGTTGTGACGTTTATCAAGGCTTTATGTTTTCGAAACCACTCGATTTTGAAAATACGATTGAATATGTTGATCAATTTTATAAAGTTGCGAAAGCCAAACGTGTTGACGTCTTTGGCAAAGACTTTATGGATTAGGAGGATGGAGTATGTTACTATATTTTTTATCTGATGTTAATTCTGATGAAATAGCTATGGAAATTTTAACGGCTGCCATCATCATTTTGGTCACCCTAGGTATCGTTGC
>DIJY01000031.1:1572-4105 GCA_002421405.1 Caryophanales bacterium UBA5632
TTGACCGCAAAAGCTCTAAAAGAAGCGGAAAAAGATGAAAATGACAAAAGTCATCTCATCGATTCGAAAAAAGGTCTATCCAAGAAAACAAAAGATTTGGTTGCGCTCATTGATCAGGAGATTATGAATGCAAAAGAAGGTTCTGTCAGTGCCCTTTTCTATTTGGACATTGACAACTTTCGTTCGATTACCGAACGATACGGAGATCCTATCGCTGATAAAATCATTGAAGAGTTAGGAAACAGAGTTCGGAAATTTGGCGATAAGAGTACCGTTGCGGGAAAACATGAAAGCGACTCAATGATTTTCTACATGCCAAACGCTTCTGATACCGATATTATCACTGAAACGGCAAAGAATTTGCTTGATGCAATTAATCAACCCTTAAAACAAACGCCTGAATTAATGACCGCATCCATTGGTATCGTTTTGTTTCCTTATGATGGAATAACAGCGAATCAACTGATAAAGAACGCTGAAATCGCCCTTTATGTCGCAAAGAAACAAGGTAAAAACCGTTTTTCCATGTATTCGAGTGAACTGATTGAAAAAGAACAATTCAATATCAATTATTATAATGAAATTAAAAAAGCAATTTCAAATGATGAATTCTTGCTTTATTATCAACCGATTGTTGATATCAAAACCGGCAAATTAATTGGTCTTGAATCACTCCTTCGATGGAATCATCCGACAATGGGAATTCTATCACCCGGTAAATTCTTAAACGTCATGGATTTGACCGGAGACATCACTTGGTTTGGCAGTTGGGGTTTTGAAAAGATTGTATCACAATACATTAACTGGAAAAAAGTCATGCAAATCAAAGATATGTTTATCTCAACGAATCTATCACCGAAACAATTGATGATGGATGGCGTCGCAAAACAATTCTATGACATTGTCAAAAAATATGAGACAGAAGCCGAAGTGTTCTGTCTTGAAATTATTGATTATTACACCGTCATTAAAAATCCAGTAGCTGTCCACAATCTTCAAGATTTTCGCCGTTATGGCTTTAGAATTGCGATGGATGACATGGGTGATCAATTCGAAATCATTAAAGACATGCAAGCCATCAATGCAAGCATCGTAAAAATCTCAAGAGAAGATGTTCTTAAGTACATCAACCAAATTGAAGACGCTGACAAAATCGAACGCGTTATTGCCGTTGCCTTACAAAAACAAAAAATTGTGATTGCTGAAGGTGTTGAAGATGCTGGTATGATTGTAAAGATGAGCGATTTAGGAGTTCGCTTTATGCAAGGATTTTATTTTAGTCAACCGAAGTCAAAAGATGAGATTGTTTCAATCATGAAGAAACAACCTTGGTCGGTGGATGAATTTAATCGATAAAATAGAAATAATAGAGTCGAACTTTTGCGAGTTCGACTCATTTTTATTTATTTTTTCGGTGCTTGGATAAAGAGTCCGGCTTGAAGCAATTTCATGGATTCATCTACCACAAAATCTATATCCTTTTCAGTCACTTCACCACGGAACAAGATTTGAAGACCCACAAAGTTAGAAATACCCATTAAAATATAAGAAACGGTTTCAATATCAATATCATTTCTCACTTCACCCAATTCGACGAAACGATTTAAATGATAGATGTATGATTCCGAGAATTGAACATAATATTCTTTGAAAATGTTAAAATCGACAAATAATGACTCCCAAATCAATTTATACGCGAGCGGATCTTGTTTCACGAACATGATAAATGCTTTTAATCCTTCGCGTTCCATCGCTTGACGCGATGTCAATCCAATTATAGCATTGGAAGCTGCTTTCCTAATGCTTGTACGGTACAAGTCAAGCAGATAGAGATATAAAGCTAACTTATTATCAAAATAGATATAAAATGTACCGGCAGCAACTCGAGCTTTCGCAATGATGTCATTGATTGAAGTCGCTTGAAATCCGTTGCCAGCAAATAATTTTTTTCCAGCACGAATAATTTTATCAAAAGTTTTTTGCCCTGTCTTTGTCTTTGGTAAACGATATGAAACATTATTCATCAGTAATCACCCAACATAATTGTAATGCAATTCAAATGAAAAAACAAGTAAAAATCGCGAAAATTAGCACTTATTTTTAGTGCGATTTATTCAGTGAACTTTTATTCACTATGTGAATCAACTCTATCAATTGTAAAATCGCTACAAACAATGTGTGAAAGCGCTTGACAAAAACGCTTTCTTTCAGTATTATTCTAGTGTAATATGAACATTTATTCACATGAAAACATCTCGCATGTTTTTTGTATTGTTTAAACAAACCGCAACCCAATGGGTGCGTATTGATGGAGGATATATAAAATGAGTCAAAAAGTCTTTATTGTAGGCGCAAAGAGAAGTCCGATTGGATCGTTTCTAGGCGCATTAAAAGATCTTCACCCTACAGAACTAGGAACTCAAGTTTTAAAAACGTTACTGAATGAGACCAAAGTGCCAGTTGATAAAATTGATGAAGTAATCATTGGCAATGTTTTATCAGCAGGATTAGGTCAAGGAATTGCAAGACAAAT
>DIJY01000031.1:4198-5291 GCA_002421405.1 Caryophanales bacterium UBA5632
TTAATCGTTGCAGGTGGCGTTGAATCCATGAGTCAAGCGCCTTATTTACTGCCTTCAAAAGCACGTGATGGTTTTAAAATGAATGATTTTACCGTGAATGACCATCTGATTTTTGATGGATTAACCGATGCCTTTGAAAAGGTTCACATGGGAATCACCGCTGAAAATATTGCTGCAAAACATTCAATCCCAAGAATTGATCAAGAAACATTCTCAATGCTAAGTCAAGAAAAAGCAATTCACGCAGTTGATGCTGGAACCTTTGATCAAGAAATTGTTCCGATTGAAATCAAAACACGTAAAGAGACTTTAGTTTTTGCAAGAGATGAATTTCCTAATCGTACAACTTCTTTAGATAAGATGGCAAAACTTCGTCCAGCGTTTAAACCGGACGGTTCGGTTACCGCCGCAACCTCAAGTGGCATCAACGATGGGGCAAGTTTTGTGATTCTCGCGAGTGAAGCATTTGTTAAAGAACATAAGTTACCGATATTGGCAGAAGTGATTGGTATTGGTCAAGCCGGTGTTGAACCCAATGTGATGGGTCTTGGACCAGTTCCAGCGATTCGTAAAGCTTTGAAATTTGCTGGAAAAACTTTAGACCAAATGGATGTTATTGAATTGAATGAGGCATTTGCAGCCCAAAGTTTAGGCGTTGTCACTGAATTAGTCGAAGAACATAAAGTCAATCGTGAAGCCTTACTTGCTAAAACCAATGTCAATGGTGGAGCCATTGCCTTAGGTCATCCGATTGGAGCGTCAGGAAACCGTATCTTAGTGTCGTTATTATATGAGATGATTCGTAACCATAAGAACACCGGTCTAGCTAGTCTATGCATCGGTGGCGGTATGGGGACAGCAGTTATCGTTAAGTTAGTATAAAATAAAATGGAGGATATAAAAATGAAATTATCAGGAAAAGTCGCAATCGTTACGGGCGGTGCGAAAGGCATCGGCATGGAAATCGCAAAATCATTAGCGAAAGAAGGCGCAATTGTTATCGCAGCTGACATGGGCGAAATGATTTATGAAGAAAAAAACGTCGTTTTTAAAAAACTGAATGTGACCGATTCAGAAGGATGCAAAGTCTTCT
>DIJY01000028.1 GCA_002421405.1 Caryophanales bacterium UBA5632
AAAATTTGGTGGCACTTTCATTTAATAATCAATGATTGCTTTTTTTAATGTTTCAATGATATCAACTTGTTTTACTTTTTTGATTTTTTCGCCATCAACATAGAGGAGAGCTTCAGCTTTTCCGCCTGCGATTGCGATATTTGCACCCTTTGCTTCTCCAGGTCCATTCACCGCGCAACCCATAATCGCAACAGTAATATCCTTATCGATTGTATCGAGAAATTTTTCAATTTCGGTAGCGATTGGAATCATATCATATTGAATTCTTCCACAGGTGGGACAACTGACAAGTTTCGGTTTTTTATAGAGGCCAAAATTTGAGAGCAACTCTTTTGCGACTTTTATTTCTTCAACGGGATCAGCCGTCAATGAAATTCTAATTGTTGATCCAATGCCTTGATGGATTAGAACTCCAAGTCCCGCTGCACTTTTTATTGTTCCACCTACGACAGTTCCGGCTTCGGTTATGCCAAGGTGTAAAGGATAAGGGAAAATCTCGCTTGCAAGTTCGTATGCTTTAATCGTCGAAAGCATATCGGTGGATTTTAAGGAAATGGCGATATCTGTAAAACCAAATTTTTCAAGGAGTGCGACATGGTATTTTGCCGATTCAACCATTGCTTCTGGGGTTGGGCTACCATACTTATTGAGAATATGGGGTTCAAGCGAACCCGAGTTGATTCCGATTCGAATCGGAATACCTTTTTCTTTACAGGCATCAGCGACGGCTTTTACATTATCATCAGATCCAATGTTGCCAGGATTAATTCTAATTTTGTCAACATTTTGTTTTATTGCCTCTAACGCTAATTTGTGGTCAAAATGGATATCAGCAACTAATGGAATGTGAATCAATTTTTTTATCAATCCAATTGCTTTTGCATCTTCCATATCTAAAACAGCTACACGAACAATTTCACATCCCGCTGTTTCTAAGGCATAGATTTGCCTAATCGTGCTTTCCACATCTTTTGTTTTAGTTGTTGTCATACTTTGTATGATGATACGATCATTACCACCTAATTGAATATTGCCTACTTTGAGTGGTATTGTATTCATTCTATGGGTCATTTTATCACCTGCTTAATATTATACTATATTTAGTCGTGAAATTATAATAGATAAACATTCTTATACAATACATTATAGATCTAAATTCGCTTTTAATTCATTAAATTAACAATATACTTATCACTCAATATCATGAATTTTAGGCTTGTTAATAAAGCGCTTTCATTGTATAATAGAGTATGGTGAAGAAAGAAGATTTAAATCCTTGCAATAATCGTTCAACCCGATCCTTTTTTTTCATGTTTCGGGCGATTATCAAACGAACTATCGAGGATCAACTCAAGTTATGACGGCATAAAAATGCTAAGCCGTCGGTTTTTGTTACGTGAATCCATGCGAATCTTCGCATACTATAATAGACAAGAGAGGTAATTCAAATTGTTTAAAAGTACGTATCTCAATGATTTCTACGCAAAATTGTCCCAAAGGTATCATGATCAACCAGAGTATCTCCAGGCTGTTGAAGAATTTTTGTCTTCAATGGATTATCTGGTCGATAAAGATCCAAGAATTCAAAAGAACGCCATTATTGAAAGAATTGTTGAACCTGAAAGAACAATCAAATTCCGAGTTTCATGGGTTGATGACGCAGGGAATGTACAAGTCAATCGTGCAATGAGAGTTCAATACAATTCAGCGATTGGGCCTTACAAAGGCGGTATTCGTTTTCATCATTCGGTTAATGAATCGATTATGAAATTTTTAGGGTTTGAACAAACGTTTAAAAATTCTTTAACAGGGCTCCCAATGGGAGGCGCAAAAGGGGGATCTGATTTTGATCCTTCTGGCAAAAGTGATAATGAAATCATGAGATTTTGCCAAAATTATATTCTCGAATTATATCGTCATATCGGTCCGAGAATGGACGTTCCTGCCGGTGATTTAGGCGTAGGCGCGAGAGAAATTGGTTACATGTATGGGATGTATAAACGTATTGAAAATGAATTTAGCGGTACGTTCACTTCAAAGGGAATCGAATCCGGAGGTTCACTCGGAAGAGCAGAAGCTACAGGATATGGATTATGCTATTTCGTCGAAGAAATGCTAAAAACATTTAAAAAAGATACATTTAAAGATAAAAGAGTAATTATAAGCGGCGCCGGAAAAGTCGGATCAATGGCAGCGGAAAAAGTCAAGGAACTCGGCGGAAAAGTTGTCGGCATGAGTGATATTTCTGGTGTTATCCGCGATGAAAACGGAATTGATCTTGAATTAATCAAAACATTATCAAAAACCAACCCTGTTGTTATGGACAAATATAGAGCTTATCATCCAGATGCAACCTTTAGTCCGACAACAAAAGATATTTGGAAAATACCTTGTGATATCGCTATGCCTTGTGCAACACAAAATGAGATTTACTTAGATTCAGCGAAGGAACTTGTTTCTAAAGGATGTTGGTTAGTCGCAGAAGGTGCGAATATGCCTACAACCATCGAAGCAACAAAATACTTCCAAGACAATCAAATTTTATTCGCACCTGGTAAAGCTTCCAATGCAGGCGGCGTTGCTGTATCCGGTTTAGAAATGACACAAAATGCGATGTTTTTAAATTGGACTTTTGAAGAAGTCGATGCAAAACTTCATGAAATTATGAAGAATATATTTAGAAAATGTCATGAAGCATCCATGATATATACAGGTAAACCAGATGATTTAGTAACGGGTGCTAATATTGCAGGTTTCATAAAAGTATATCATGCCATGTTACAACAAGGCGTATAATTTGGAGAGAGTAATGAATGTCATTAAAGCACCGAGAATCTTATTGCCAAATCAGTCAATAGACTTCAATAAATGGTCGGTTATTGCCTGTGATCAATTCACTAGTGAACCTGAGTATTGGCAAGAACTTTTTGAATTCGTAAAAGATTCACCCTCGACTTTGCATATGATTTACCCTGAAGTATACTTAGGTAAAAATGAAGAGCATCGAATTAAATCAATTAACGATCATATGCATAACTACCTTAATCAATCTTACTTTGTCGATGCAGGTGAATGTTTTGTTTTAATTGAAAGAAAGACCGCTTATAAAGAAAGACGTTTAGGGTTAGTCATCAGTGTTGATCTCGATGCTTATGATTATTCTGAGAAAACGAATGCTTTGATTCGTGCTACTGAAAAAACAGTCGTTTCTCGAATACCTCCCAGAGTTAAAATTCGTAAGGATGCTATTTTTGAAATTCCACATGTTCAACTATTGATGGATGATCGAAATAGTCATATTATCGAAAATCTTTATCAAAATCGAGAAAATTATAAGAAAATCTATGATTTTGAACTCAATATGAACGGTGGTCACCTTAAAGGGTTTCAAATTGATAATCCTTCACAGGTTATTTCTGATTTAGAAAAACTCATTAAAGATCATCTCTTATTTATTGTCGGTGATGGTAATCACTCTTTAGCGACGGCTAAAACTTGTTGGGAACTCATCAAAGTGACACTTTCAGAATCAGAAAAACTCACACATCTAAGTCGATATGCCATGGTTGAACTGATAAATATTCATGATGACGGTCTTGAATTCGAACCCATCCATCGTGTAGTTTTTAATGCAAAAGATGACTTCCTTCAAGGTTTAAAAGACCTTGCGAAGGGGGACGCAGATTGTTATATCGTTCATAACAAAACTGAAAAATTAGCTTTTCCATTAACAAGCAATGCACCAGAAGCTATTCGAATCGTTCAAGACTATATTGATCAATACATGATCTCTCATTCTGAAGTTGAAATTGACTATGTACATGGTGAAGCGTCTTTATTATCAAT
>DIJY01000103.1:0-13481 GCA_002421405.1 Caryophanales bacterium UBA5632
ACCAATGCTTGTGAAAAATTGAACAAGACGGTATAAGCGGTATCAAAGTCAAAGGAATAACTGTACCTAATTTCATCAACTTCATTTGAAAAGTAATATGATTCATCCAAAGTCATAATCCCGCTTGGAATAACATGTTCTTCAGAAATATCAATATAGTCGAGTAGCTCTCCTTGATAATAGAACTCAATTGAAACAATCATCATTGGTAATTCTCTGTTATTTAGGTTTTGAACAATCCCGGTAATATGAACTAAATACGGATACGCTGGATCGGTTTCATCGGTTACAATCGAAAAAGCAGGGGCTTCAACGGTAACGATGTTCGCATATAATATGTCTGGATTGGAAAACTCAGCAGAATACATAAACATCATAATCGCCGTTAGTAAAATCTGGACACCAAAATAAATACCAATCAATAGTCGGTTGACGCGTTGTTCATGGAACAACTCATCGATATCATAATCATTCGTTTGGGGAACGATTGGAGGAACTATCTCAGTTTTTTGGGTCGAAAATAAATCATCAAATTCATTCATGTTGGCACCTCACATTAATGATTATTATACTGTATATTTGTGATTAATAAAAGTTTTTTTTCAGGATTGGCGGATTATCTTTAATTGACTTTTAAGAATTCTGTTGTATAATGATGCTATGATTTGTTGAAAGGACTTGAAAACATGAAGAAATCATTTGCTGTCATCGGCGTTGGACGCTTTGGAATTGCTTTAATTGAAGAACTAGCCAACTTAGATGCAGATATTCTTGTTATCGATAAAAACTACGATAAAATCGAAAAAGTAGCGAAATTAGTGACGAACGCAATCTGTCTTGATTCAACGGATATTGAAGCCTTAAAGGAAGTTGGCATTACGAATTATGACACCGTTGTTGTTGCGACCGGCGTCAACGTCGATAATTCAATTTTAACGACTTTGATATTAAAGGATTTAGGCATTAAAGACATTTATGTCAAAGTGCAAAGTGAATATCATGCCAAAGTCGTTGAAAAACTCGGCGTTGAAGAAGATCATTTAATCTGGCCAGAACAATCAACCGGCCGAAGATTAGCTAAAATATTAGTTTCAGGGAACTTCGTCGATTATATCGAACTTGATCACGAATATAGTTTTATTTCCACTGAATCGACAAAACGCCTCATTGGCAAAAATTTGCTTGAATTAGAAATTCGCAAACGTTTTAATGTCAATATCGTCGCAATTCGCAGAAATCAAAAAATTATGATTCCTTCGTCAACGACCCCTTTTGAAGACGGCGATGAAATATTACTCGTCGGTCATAATACTTCAATCGAAAAATTTATTGCTTGGTTATCTAAATAAAAAGACTTTTCGAAGTCTTTTTTTTCTTTTTATGATTTAAACGTATGATATACTATAAGAGGTGATCTCATGAATTATATCCTCATTGCGACTAAAAATCCGGGAAAACTCCATGAATATCAAACCTTACTTGCGCCTTACCACTATCTTGTGAAGTCGCTTTTTGATTTCCCTGAAATTAAAGAGATAAAAGAAATTGGCAATACGTTTGAAGAAAATGCATTATTAAAAGCAAAATCGCTTTATGAAATAACTCATATTCCTGTCATCGCCGATGATTCTGGGTTAATGGTTAGAGCCCTCAATGGAGATCCCGGAGTTCATTCAAAAAGGTATTCAGCGAACGGCACTGATGAAGCTAATAACCAACTTTTAATCAAAAATATGCAAAATATAGAAGATACGGCAGCGAAATTTGTGTGTGTCATCGCTTATTACATCAACCAATCAAAACATCCTCTTTTTCGTGGCGAAACTGATGGCATTATTGTGCTAGAACCCAAAGGCAAAAACGGTTTTGGGTATGATCCGCATTTTTACTATCCTGATTTGAAAAAAACCTTTGCGCAATTGACGATAAAAGAAAAAAACTTGGTGAGTCACCGTGCAAAAGCGTTCCGTCAACTCATTGCTTTTATGGAGGGTAATGATGAAACTTGTCATCTTTAGTGATAATCACCGTGATATCGATGTCGTTCGTTGGATTGTCCAGCACAATCAAAACGCTGATCGAATCATCTCTTTGGGCGATTCAGAATTGAAAGAACATGAACTATCGAATTTAGGTGTTTTTGGCGTCAGAGGCAATTATCCGTTTGAACCCGATTTTCCATATGATTTGATTATGGAATTTGAAGACATTCGATTTTTGATGACCCATGGCCATAAACATTTCGTCAAGTCCGGCTTATATAACATTACTTGCGCTTTAGAATCTAACAAATGCGATGTCGCTCTTTTTGGCCATACTCATCAAGCCTTAATCAAAAAGGAAGAAAACTATTACTTTTTGAATCCAGGTTCCACGACCCATCCAAAAATGGGATTGGAAAAAAGTTATATGATCATTCATATCGACCATCGGTATCTCGATATCGAATTGCGTGAAGTATATACCGATAAACTCATCAAAAAACATCTTGACCACCTGATGCCCAGGAGGGAAGTCTATGGATTTTGAAACTCGTTTTAATGAATTATCATCGCAACCAAAAGATGAAGATTTAATTCAAGAATTAATCATCTTACAAGAGGAATCGTTAAAAGAAAATGACGCTGATGTCTATTTAAAAACGTCGCATCTCTTGTTTGATACCTACGTTAATTTAGGCGATTATGATTTAGCAACATCGCTCTTTTTTTCAATTCTCAAAGAAAACCGTTTTGAAGCTTATAAGACCGTACTAGAAATCATTGATAAACTCGTGGGTCTTTTATTGAAGACTGAAGATTTTAAACAACTCGAAAATTTACTGAAACTCAGAGAAAGATATTTACCAGGCACGCCAACACCACAACTGATGCAAAAGTTTTATATGGCCGTTTGTCAAGAAGGTCAAAAACTATACCGTGAAGCGATTCAAACCCTTGTGGGAATTACGGATAATATCTCCAATAACAACCTTGTTTCAAAATATTTGAAACTATCAATGCTTTACATAAAAACGAAAGATTTCGAAGCATCAAAAGCTGCGTTTGAACGTGCAAAAATCTTTGATAAACAGTTAAAAAATGAGATGTTCTATCTCGTTGCTTCCGATCTTGCATATTATGAAGAAGATTATGAAGAAGCACTGAAACAATTTCAAGCCTTCTTCATCAAAACAAAAGTCAAAACAAGATACCTTGATCGTTATATTTATATCAACATTGAGCTTAACAGGTTGGGAGAAGCCTGGCGATTTTACAAAGAATATTTACCTAAAATCGCAAAGTCCGCCTCAAAAAACTATCGTCTTCAATATTATCAAGCTGGCTTAATCTTATCCAATAAAGTCAATGATATTGATGAAGCGGCGGTTTTGCATGAACGCATTCGTTCTCTTGAAACCGTCAATGAAGAAATCGTCGATACTTTTGATGGGATTAAAACGTTATTAGCCTTTTCAGCAGCGAAAATCCGGTTTAAATCCAAACGGGATATCATCCTTGAATTATACCGTGTTTTAGCGTCTTTGAGCGACTTTGATCGCATTCTATATCTATTCCCATCCAATGATGGTTTGGTTCTCTATACGTTCAAAAAAGGGCTGTTAATGGAGAAAACATTCACTTTATCGCAGTATCGGAATACCCTCCTTGAAGAAATCATCAATCAGGACTTGCCGTTTCATCTTTTTTCGAAAGAAGATATTTTAAAACAAGTTGATTATTTAACAAATACAGCGTTCGTTGCCAATCAATACTCAACGATTTTAGCCTATAAAATCATGTCCATGCAAACCACAGACGGATACATGATTACCTTCATGGAAAAAGATAAACAGTTCGATTATATCAATCGTCTCTTACAAACAACAAAATCAATTCTCGAAGAAAAATTGACGGTTCAAAAGTTACTGGATCATCATGAAACTTTACACCGGTTATCAGAACGACTGTTATCAATGAAAGGGCTCGGACTGTATAAACTCGAGGATGGCATCTTGTTTTTACAAAATACGATGTGTCACCAACAATTAGAAACCGACAGTGATTTTATCGCATTTGAAGATTTTCAAAAACGAATGGAAGGTCCCCTCATTTATATCGATGATTTGTTAAGAAAAGATCACCTTGAAATCAAAATAAAAAGATCCAATGGAAGTGCATTATTATCCATTGATTTGTGGCAAGTTGATCGAACAATCTATCTATTGGCAGAAGATATCGCTCATGAAATTGAAAACACCGAAACACTTTCGTTGTTGGCCCATTTAACGGAAACTTATTCTATGAATAATTTACATGCTTTAAGAAATAGCATTGAAGCGATGACGGATGTCTCTTGTTTATTAGGGTTTTGGATTCTATCAAATTCATTGGCTGATTTGAAACGAAAAGATCGACATCATTTAATTGAACAACTTAGAAATTTGATCCACGCTAGCGCAAGAAATCAACTGATTTGTTTAGCACTAGATGAAGAAGAAGGCTTATTATTACATTGTTTGAGTACAGATAAACGAGTTCATCAGCGAATTGCAAAAGATGTCATCGATGGAATGAATGAATTTGTGAATAAATCCTTTAATATCTATCAATCAATCCGCCTTCACATTGGAGCCATCATTCTCCAAAAAAATATGCTGTTTTATGAAATTCTTGAAAAATTGGATCGCACAAGGTTCGCTGATATTTTTGAAATCGCACCGGTCTACTATGATAAATCTTTGATTGCCATCGAAAGTAAGTTCTCGATGTTGTTCGATCAGTTCCAAGATTTCGTTTCTGCTAGAAATATGCCGCTTGTCTTTTCGGAAATTGGCAATCTGTTAACCAAGAAAATCGAAGGATATGATACTTCAATCGATCCTTTCTGTCTGCATGGAACAATCCATGAGTATCAGAAAATGATTGCTGAAAACCACCTAGAAAAAGAACATTTCCAGTTGCATTTTCAATCGGTCATTTCGCTCCTTTCGAAAATGGCTACTGAAATCAATCATACCGTTCGGATGATGATTGATTTGCCGAAGATTGCGCTCTTCGATGCAAAATTGATTGAAGAGATTGTAAAACGGATAAAACGTTCAAAATTATCGCTTGAATTAATCATCTTTAAAATTCATGGGATTGAATCGGTTGAATCACAACTTGAGTCTTTCCGATATTTAAAAGAGAAAGGTTGTTCTCTCGCATTTCAAGTGACCGTTTATGACGCTATAAAGCTCATGAGCGAACATCCCTCCATCGTTGATTTTTTGATGATTGAAAGCAATGAATTAACGGATTCAACGAGCCTTTGGTTTGATGGCTTAAATCAGTATCGAAAACAACAAATCATCATAACAAATTACAATCAAATTGAACAAAAAGATACTCTCATGGCCGCAAAACTCTATTTAGTCAAAGGCAATCAACTCAAGAACAATATCACCCAAGATGAACTATTCAACAATGTAAAATAAAAACCGCTAAATTTAGCGGTTTTTTCATTTAACAATTCTAAACTCATACGATTTTAACGTCAATTGATTGGTGGATTGACCAAGGGATTTATCTTCAAAAAGATCATAATTCACCACTTCAGGCAGTGTAATATTCAACTCTGTTTCAGCGTTATTAAAGATAAAATAGAGATTCTCTTTTTTGAAAAATAAAGTCATTGGATCAGGAGATTCAAGCCATTTGATTGAAAGTTGACGCATTGCAGGAATGGTTTTACGAAGACTAATGAGCCGTTTAAAGAATTTAAGCAACTCATGATTTTGATCTTTTGGATTCCAAATCATGGGTTCACGGTTTCCTCTTAACCCATCACCCGGAATTCCGATTTCATCGCCATAGTAGATGACCGGTGAGCCCACGATGGAAAATAAAAAGGCAAATGCGAGTTTGAACAAGGGGATTTGATGATTCGACAGCGATAGCATTCTTTCGGTATCATGACAGTCAAGCATGTTAAACATCGAAGGTAAGACAGTGTTGGGATACCGAGAGATATAATCGAGATACTGGTCGATTAGGTCACTCGCGACGTATTTGATCGGTGCTTTTTTTGAAAAGAAACTCCAAACGGAAAACATCAAATCAAAATTCATTCCCCCGTCAAATTGATCCCCTCGGAGCCAAGGTTCAGAATCATACCAATTTTCACCTAAAATGAAAACATCGTTTTTAACCGCTTTACAACGTTTGCGAAATGTCCGCCAAAAATCATGACTGACTTCATTCGCAACATCGAGTCTCCAACCATCGATATCGAATTCTCTGATCCAGTATTCGCCAACCCTTAAAAGATATTCACGCATTTCATGATGATCAAAATCGGTTTTTGGCATGCCATATCCGAAAGCGAAGGCGTGAAAGGATAAATACGGACCGTCTGTGTGGATTTTTTCATAGATTTGACGACCGTTTTTCGGTTTTTGAAATTCATCCACTTCAAAATTAATCGGCGGATCTTGGAAAAACTTATAATAACCGTAATACTTTGAAGCTTTTCCGTGTTTCACGATATCTTGGAAAAACGGGTGGTAATAAGAAGTGTGGTTAAATACCGCATCGAGCATGATCTTTATTCCGAGTTCATGCGCTTTTTTTACGAGTAATTTCAAATCGTCTTTGGTTCCAAAAGCTGGGTCAATCTCAAAGTAATCAATGGTATCGTATTTGTGTTGCGATTCGGATTTAAACAACGGCGTGAAATAAAGACCATTGACGCCTAAATCATGTAAATAATCCAATTTTTCAATAATGCCTAAAATGTTTCCTCCATGAAAAATCGGTTGATTCATCGGACGTTCGTTTTCGGTGCTTAAGTCCCATTCAAAATCATGTTTGTACTTTCGAAATGAATCTGGAAATATTTGGTACCAAATTGTTTGCGGGACCCAAGAAGGCACTTCTAAAATATCCGCTTCATTCATCCAGGGAAAATTAAATAAACGGTATAAAATTTCTTGGTTTTGATACGTTATTTTGGGAATAACTTGATAATCAAGTAAATCACGATTGCCAAGTAAATAAGTGTTATCAATGATAAACCCATATTTAATGCGTTTAAACTTTGGGGTAATGAGGACCGACCAATAATCGAAGTCCGTTGATTGATGTTCAAGCGTCATCGGGATGAGATGGTGTTGCCATAAATGATCACCGTCCACCAATTTAAACTCGAACCCATCCCCCCATAATAATGTGATTTCTTTGGCGACACCCCGATTTGATTTTAACCGAATATGAAAATGGTTACAATCAATGGGGTAAGCGTCCACTGATTTAGGCACGTGATAAAAATCTGTTTTTTTCATGCGTCATCCTCCAAGATATATAAATATTTTATCACAACTTATATTTTATGATAATTGAAACCCATTACACCTTTTTAAAATAGATAAAAGCGATTACATTTTTCACAAATTATGATATCATATCAATGATATTGAAATCGAGAGGAGATCGCTATGCAAAATAATATTTCTAAACTTGGACAATTTCTCTTGAAAGTTTTGAAGTGGATTTATAATCACACGATTTATGCGGTTTATTCCTTCTTCAGAAAAATCGTTCAAGGCTTAATTCGAATGGTCAAGGATTGGAAAGCCAATCCCGTTGCGTTTCGGAGAGGTTTAAGATCTTTTTTCATTCCCGGTTGGGGACAGTATAAGAACAATCAATGGTACAAAGCCATTCCTTTTTTTGTATTTTTCTTACTTGTTCTCACCGTCGAACTCGCTACCAGCCGTTATTTAAAAGCTTTTACCGAAATTAAAAATTATCCAATTGTAACTCAAGACATGATTGAAGGTGGTGCCTTTTATCAAGCATACCGCACTCAAGGCACGATTGTCAACGGTTATATGATTACAGCAGAAGACATTGAAGCAGAAGGAGACTATTTCGGTGAATATCGTCAAGCAGGTGATTTCGCATTCGTCGATAACATCTTTAACCTCCTGGATGCTACAGATGTTTCTGCCACCGGTGATTTTTATCAAAGTCCCTATCAAGCGGGTGACGTGACGAAAAAAGGTGATTTATCACCTTACATGTTAACGGCATCCGATATTGGAACCTCCGGTGATTACTATCAATCCTTGTTTGAAATTGGCGATGTTGGAATATATATCGTATCGAATCAAGATGTCGCGGCGAACGGCGCTTATTTTGAAACTTATCGCAAAGCGGGAGACCGAATTGCTTATGTGGTAACGGCTCAAGATTTGTTACCCGTTGGCGCCTATTTTGAAACGAATAGAGCAATTGGAAATATTATTAAATATATCATTACCTCTGAAGATTTAGCCGTCGGTGGCCTTTATGAAGGCTCAGGAAAAGCAGTCGGCGATATTGTCTATGAAACATTAACCGCGGGAAATATCGATGATTATTCTGGTTATCTTATTGCCGGTGATGTCGTAGGCGGAACGCTTCTTTTGGCGCCACAAGTTGATTACCGCATCTCAGGCGATATCGTTTGGGATACAAACATTAATGGCTATCGGCAATTATCCAGTGCAAATGTTGCGAATGGAGCTTCTTATTACCAAAGCCCACGGCAAGCAGGAGACATCATCAGCGCTGATGGAATTAATAAACCAGTATTAATGACGCAAGCATTGGTCGCAGATCAAGGACTTTTCTTCGGTTCTGGTTATAGCCAAGGCATGACCGTTCCTTACACTTTAACGGTTGAAGATGTTTCAGAAGGTGGTAATTATTATCAATCCTTCTATGCAAGAAACGACTCCTTCTATGTACCAATCGATGAATTTGATATTCTCCCAAATCAAATCGACATCAAAATTGAAGAAGGCGTATACCGAAGAGCATTAGGTGTACATGCCGATAATGCAAGCGATCGGATTTACTTCTTTAGAGATTATGGCGGCTGGTTTACCAAAGGTATTTGGGGATTAATCACTTTAGGCCAAATTCCAACAAAAGTGAATGATCAATCTTCATGGTACCGCGGTTGGCCTATTATTGTTTTCCGTTCATCGTCACAAATGGATTATCCAGCGTGGGTCGAAGCAGATAACTCAACTTCCTTATTGACCAATGGTGTTATTGTCTTAGTCGTAACGTTGATTTTATTGGTGTTATTCATTGGCAACGTCTCTGATGCCTATCATTCACAGAAATTATACGAACAGACCGGCAAAATTGAAGACCCGAAGAAATGGGTTCGTAGAATCTGGGATTCTTATTTCTCCTATATCATTGTTTTGCCAACTTTCTTACTCATTGCATTCTTTACATTGATTCCTTTTACCTTTTCATTCTTAACTGCGTTTTCTTCTTGGACTTCTCGCGTTTCTGTGCCTGAATCCTTAATAAACTGGGTTGGTTTTTCTGGATTTGCTCAAGTATTTGCCGGAAATGGCGTAAACTTTAAATACTTTGGCAACGTCTTTATTTGGACCATGATTTTCGCCATTGCAGCATCTTTGACTTGCTATATTGTGGGAATGATTCAGGCGTTGGTAATTCAATCAAAATACGTTGTTGCAAAAAAACTATGGCGGACGATTTTCATCCTTCCTTGGGCCATCCCTTCTTTAGTAACGCTCTTAATGTTTAGAAACATTTTTAGTGCCTATGGCGGATTAGCTAACCAAGTCATCGATTCCTTTGGTGGTACTGATTTGTTGATTCAGATTAAAGGCATCTTATATTCACTCGGACTTTATGGTCAAGAACAAGCAGGGGCATTTAGTGGCCAATACATCCAATGGTTTGGCCTCGTCAACTACAAGTTAGGACGTTTACTCATTATTGTCATCAACCTTTGGATTGGTTACCCTTACTTCATGCTGTTAATTACGGGTTCCTTAACTTCCATTCCTTCCGATATGTATGAAGCGGCTGATATCGATGGCGCTAGCAGCTTACAAAAGACAAGATTCATTACGATTCCTTGGATTTTAAGAGCGACGACCCCTGTTATCATTACGACGTTAACCCATAACTTCAACAACTTTGGTGTTATTTATTTCTTAACCGGATCGGTTCCCGCAACTTATACGTGGACTGCTGCCGGAACCTATACAAATATCGGGGTTCCGAATAGTGCACCCTCCATCTATGACATCTTGATTTCATGGGTTTACCGTTTAGCGATGTTAACAACCGTTCGAGAATACAACATCGCTGCGGTCTATTCAATCATCATCTTTATGATGGTGGGTATCTTCTCGGTCTATAATTTATCACGGGTTAAATCATTCTGGGAGGAGGACTAATCATGAAAAATTTCATGCATGCTCTTAAAGAGTGGTGGAAAAAAAGAAGACTGGCAAAAGCTGAATTAAGACAAGAGAAAAGAATTCAAAGACGATCTTTTTGGCGTAATTTAGTGCGTCGATTCACCGTTCGAAAAATGATAATGGCCATCATTACATATTTATATTTACTGCTTTGCGTCGCGATTGTTATCGTTCCAATTATGTGGCTTGTCTCGGCAGCGTTTACCAATGTCGGAGCGATTATCTTTAACGCTGATGGTTCTGTTACATATAATCTTACCAATCAAAATGCTTTGACTGAAGTTGTCGATACCTACCTTGGTGCCCAACGTTCAATCGGTGAATATGGATTATTCCCTTTCGTTCCTGACTTATCTAAATTTAGTTTAAATACCTATCAATTCTTATTGACGTATGATGCTGAACCAAGTTTCGATTTCTTTAAGGCGTTCTTTAGAACCTTAGGCGTTGCGACCCTCAATACGATTTTAGTTGTGACATTCTCAAGTTTAACTGGATTTGCGTTTTCAAGATATCGCTTTAAAGGCAAAAAAGGTGCTTTATTAACTTTATTAACACTACAAATGTTCCCTGCTTTTATGGGAATGATCGCAATTCTTGGTATATTCGAAACCTTTGGATGGCGCGATAATTGGGTGGCTTTAACCTTTATTTACGTTGCTGGAGCGATTCCTTACAACACCTTCATTGTCCGTGGTTACATGCGAAATGTTTCGAAGTCTTTGGATGAAGCCGCCGCGATTGATGGCGCATCGAATTTGCAGATTTTAGTGAAAGTCATCGTTCCGCTCGCTGTCCCAATTATGGGCTTTATCGCCGTCAATGCCTTCATGTCTCCATGGCTCGATTATATCTTGCCATCCATCATCATGAATGGAAAGCCAACGGTCGGCGTTATTTTATACAAATACATTGGCGGAACCGTCTCCTCTTTAGTGAATAACCCTGTTGTCTTCATGGCGGGTGCGTTACTCATTGCTGTCCCCATTATGCTCGTTCAAATTTACATGCAAAAATACATCGTCTTCGGCTTAACAACCGGCGGCGAAAAAGGATGATTAATGCGCTTCGGCGCATTTTTCATATAAGGAGTACCGGATGAATAATCAAGTGAAAGTAGAACAACTATCAAAACCATTTTTTCCTAAAACACTTTATAGTAATGATGAACTCTTAAAAACAAATCAATGGTCAATCATTAAAATGATTTTCATCTTCATTATCAACGTATCATTGATTTGTGCGCCGTTCTTCATGTCGAGGACCAAAACAAAACCCATTGACGTGTTGGGTTACATGCCAAATATAGATCTAGCATTCAAAGATCTCTATCAGTTGGAATTGTCATGCGACATTACAAATATGGAATTGGTTTGCGATACTTCAAATAATACGGTGGTGCCTTTAACAGGATACGATTTGTATATCTTGCCAGAAGACTTACAAACAATCGACGATACAAAATCAAGAATTGTGATGACCGATTTCCATATTGGATTGTATTTCGTTGATAGTGAAGATGAGAAGAATAACTATAGTTTGGAAAGTAGTTATCGACTTTTAGAAGGAATGGATTTTTCGAAGATTAATCCCGTTGATTTAGATTTAGAAATTTTAGAAGAAGAAGTTTTTTATGAATATATCACAGAAACTATTTTACTCGCAGTCCTCAATGGAAATCTTCCAAGCGATCTCGCAACAATTTATTTAGCTCAATTAGTGCAAACTGCACTCTACGTCTTCATCATGTCGTTCATGCTGATGGCCGCAAACTTAAGAAGACAGGTTAAAAAGATTTACTACAGTTCATCGCTTAAATACACAGTATTTGCGATTACTGGACCAGCATTAATCGCTTGTATTATCGGTTTGTTTTCGACAATGCTCGGAACAATTGTTTGGTCAGCGATCTATGCCGTTAGGATTATTCTACTCTATACAAAAATCAACAATACCGACGGTACGTTTTAAACTGATGAATGGGCTTTCATAAAAAGCCCGTTTTTTATTAATCATATTTAAATATGAAGGTATACATGAATCTACGATATTCATATAAATCAGTTGTTTATTTATATATTATGCAAATGTGAAAGCGGTTACCATCGTGTGTTGAATTGAATAGTGCTTGCAAAAATGCTAAAATATGATTGCTTTAAAAATTAACAAAGGAGGAATAAAATGAAAAAAGTTTTAGGTTTGTTATTAGTATTAACATTAGCTTTTGCACTCGTTGGTTGTAAAGAAAAAACAACTGCAGGATGTGAAATCGACGTCAATGGCGTTTGTGTCTTTGCAGACGGCTCTATTGAATGGGAAAAAAATGCTGATGGCACTTTAAAAACCGTCCAAATCGGTGTTGACGTGGCCACATTAGCAACTGCTATTGAAACAGCTTGGGATACTGCATATCCAGATTACGCTGGAAAAGTTGATGCTGTTGTTTATGAAGCATCTGATGGAGAAGACAAAGGTGTTACTGGTATCGTTACAATGAAAGGTGCAGCTCCAGACGCTGTTATCATCATTGGATCAGGTTCAGTTGGCCGTGAAGTTAACTTCTTAGATATCTCCAATTATTTTGAAGATGTTATCGCTGAAGATGTTCTTCAATCCGCTGTAAACGCAATTAATAGTGGTGACAAAGTTCACTACTTACCAACCGTTTATGATGGTATGGCATTTGCTTGGAACAAAACAATGTTAGAATATTTGATCGCTGAAGGACAACTAAATATCACTTTAGCTGATGCAAACAATGACAATCTACCAGACGCATTCGACACTTGGGAAGAAATCTTCGCAATCGCTGATGCTTTAACGGCTAGAATGACTTATGTTTACACCAAAGATGGTGACGCTGCTCCTACAACACAAACAATCTATGAAATTTATCCACTATGCTTAGACCAAGAATGGTCAAACTACAGTGCTTACACTGCAGGCGGATTCCAAATTTTTGAAGGTGGAAACTACACTCAACCAGGATTTAATTCTGACGAATTCTTAGCTGGATTAAACTTCATTAAAACATTCTCAACTCATAAAATGAGCTATCAATCTGACGGCGTAACTAAATTAGCCGCTGCTTCCATGGGATGGCGTTGGGACAATTTCCTCAAGAACGAATATCCATTTGGATTAGTCGGTACTTGGATGGATGTTGACACTGCAGAAAACACTTATAATTCAGATTTCGTATTCTCAGCTATGCCAACAT
>DIJY01000103.1:13497-14215 GCA_002421405.1 Caryophanales bacterium UBA5632
CAATTAACTCCAATCGTTAAAACAAAAGGTTTCGCCGTTAACGCTTATACAGACGTTCCTGGCGCAACTGTTAAAGTTTTACAATTCTTATTCAGTGCAGCAGGTATGGCTACAATTTCTGAAAACTCTTCATACCTACTCGCTTTAGAAAACGGTTCTGATTTAATTCCGACAACCTTAAGCGCTAATAAAGTTCAATTCGCTGCTGCTCTTGGAACAGGATTCAATGAACCAGCTGCTAAATTACCACTTGGCACTGTCTTAGCAATCGAAGTACTTTATAACAGCGGAATCACTGCTGCTCAAAAAGATGTCTATGATGGTACTTTAACTCCTCTTGCTGCTCAAACAGCAATTGTTGCAACTGCTAATACTTGGATCACAAATAACAACGCTCCAGCCGCTTAAGAATCTCTCAGTTTTTAAAGGACCTTCGGGTCCTTTTTTTTGTCTAAAATTGATGAATTTACAGGATTTTTCTATTCACAAAAATCGCCATTTACGGTATAATAGAAGTGTTTCTTGGAGGATTTTCTATGAATAATTATTGGTGGCAATATCGTAACATTTATCAAATATATTTGCGAAGTTTTTTTGATTCCAATAACGATGGAATTGGCGATATTGTCGGCATCACTCAAAAGCTTCAATATTTAAAAACCTTAGGAATTGGCATTATTTGGATTAGTCCGCATTATGATTCGCCGATGGATGATAA
>DIJY01000027.1:0-8276 GCA_002421405.1 Caryophanales bacterium UBA5632
TTTCATTGGAAGGCCAAGCCGTGTCGTATCTAACTGGCTTTTCGAATAAGTTAACATTAACGAATAGTGAGATCTTGCAGAATGTCCGAAAGATCCAAGATGAAAACAACATTCGTATGTCGACTTCATTGGTTAGTAGAGATTTTTCAGTTGAAATGGAAACCGGTACAGGCAAGACCTATGTTTATACGAAAACAATCCTAGAGCTAAATAAACTATACGGGATGACGAAGTTTATCATTGTAGTCCCGAGTATCGCAATCAAAGAAGGGGTTTATAAGAGCTTTCAAATCACTGAAAGTCATTTTAGAGCACATTATGACAATGTGATTTATAACTACTTCATCTATGATTCTAATCGATTGGAGCGAGTTCAGAGCTTTGCGACAAGTTCAAATATTGAAGTCATGATCATAAACATTGATGCTTTTAAAAAGAGTGAAAATATCATTAATCGACCCAATGATCGCTTATCAGGAAACAAACCGATTGATCTGATATCGAGTACAAATCCAATTGTGATCATTGATGAGCCCCAATCGGTGGATAACACACCGAAATCTAGTGAAGCGATTGATACATTAAGACCTCTTGCAAAGCTACGATATTCCGCCACGTACCGTAAAGGTAAAGAGTTTAACATGATGTATCGTTTGACACCTGTAGATGCGTATCATCAAAATCTCGTTAAACACATTGAAGTATCTTCTATTACAGAAGACCAACCAACACACCTTGCATTTGTCAAACTTGTTTCTGTTAATGTTAAGAATGGTTATTCAGCAGTGGTTGAAATCAATCAATTATCGAAGAATAAGGAAATCAAACGAAGTAAAGTTACGGTAAGAGTGGGTAGTGATCTATGGGAAAGTTCAGGTCAACTTGATTATTATAAAGACCAGAATTTCATTGTGGATGACATCGATGGTTTCGAGGGTAATGAGAGTATTCAGTTTTTGAATGGTGAGATCTTGAAGATTGGTCAAAGTATCAATGAATCAAACCCAACAATCTTGAAGCGTGCACAAATCCGTGAAACAATCTTCCAACATCTTAAGAAAGAAAAACATTATCTGTCTAAAGGTATAAAAGTATTAAGTTTGTTCTTCCTAGATGAAGTAAAAAACTATCGTTTGTACAACGATGATGGGACAACTTCCAAAGGAGATTATGCTCAATGGTTCGAAGAAGAATATGACTACTTGATTAATAATCAATTTAAGTATCTAAAGGACTTATTTCCGCATATTAACTTTAACGCTTCCGAAATCCATGACGGATACTTTTCAATGGATAAAAAAGGGAAGTATGTTAATTCAAAGTCAGGTGATACAGCAGATGATGAGTCTGCGTATCACCTGATTATGGTGAATAAAGAAAGATTGCTTGGTCTTGATGAACCTAAGCGTTTTCTATTTTCTCATTCGGCTTTGAAAGAAGGTTGGGATAATCCCAATGTTTTTCAAGTATGTACTTTGATTGAGTCTAAAGACACCATGACAAAGCGTCAAAAGATTGGACGTGGTTTACGTTTATGCGTCGATCAGTCCGGCGAACGTGTGTTGGATATGAATTACAACAAACTTTGTGTCATCGCAAATGAATCCTATTTTGATTTTGCTTCGACTTTACAGAAAGAGTTCGAAGATGAAGGATTCAAGTTTGGAATTATCGAATCTCAGAGTTTTAAAGGATTGTTTTTTCATACAGAAAAAGGTGAGAAAAAAGAGATTTCAAATGAAGATTCCATTAAATTGCATCGATATCTCAAAGAAGAAGGCTATTTAAAACAAAATGGGAAAGTTGATGATAAGTTCTTCATTGATGTCAGTAATAAATCATTTGTAGTTCCAAAACAGTTTGAACCTTTCAAAGAAAAAATAATTGCAGAAATTAAATACCTTTCAAGAGAAATTGAAATTAAAAATGTTAAAGAAAAGATTGAAATTAAACTAAACAAAGAAGTGTTCTTATCTGAAAATTTCAAAGTCTTATGGGATAAAATTAAGCATAAAACATTGTACAAAGTGAACATGGACATCAATCAATTAAAAACAGTTTGTGTTTATCGCATCAATTCGATGCCGGAAATCATATCAGATTTGATAACTAAAGCTGAAGCAGGGATCGATATTGGACAAGGTGGAATCACGGTTAATGAAAATGTTTTTGGTCGAGAAATGGATATGGGAGACTTTGAGAACCTATGTTATCCAGATGTGCTTAGACGACTTCAGGACAATACTCAATTACTTAGAAAGACTATATTGGACATCTTGAGAAATACTAAGCGAATCAATGACTTCTTTAAGAATCCTGAGGTATTTATTTCACGTGTTTCGGGAATTATCAATGAAGTTAAGAAGGAACAAATTTCTGATGGTCTGAAGTATTACAAACTAGATGAAGAGTATGTTCAGACTCAAATCTTTGATGATTCAGAGTTGTATGGATATAAGGATTACAATGTTATAGATGTTAGTGATCGCAAGAATATTTATGATCATGTAATATTTGATTCTGTAATTGAAAAGCAATTCGCGCTTGATGCAGAAAAGGATGATGATGTTGTTCTCTATGCAAAACTTCCAAGTGAATTTAAGATTGATACACCTTTTGGAAAATATAATCCTGACTGGGTTGTGGTAATTCAAAAAGATAATGATGATAAGTTATATTTTGTGGCTGAAACGAAAGGTACGACATTATCATCAGGTTTGAAATTATCAGAGAAGATCAAGATAGATTCTGGAAGAAAGCATTTTGAGGTTGTTGATAGTGAACTCAAGTACGAGGTAACTACAAGCTTGAGATTATTAAAGAGAGAAATTTAATATTTCAACTGAAAAAGTATATTTAAACAGTGAAATAGCTTGGGAGATAAATTGGAAAACAATGAAAATGTAATTGAAATTGAGTATAAAGAAAAGGATTTCTTAGAACTTCAAGATATTTTAAACAGATACAAAGAGAAATGTTCTGAACTTATTGAACATAATGATTTAATGTTTCGTATTACCATTCTAGAAAACTCAATAAAGAAATCAATTCATATAAAGAACATAGATTTTGAATACTTGTCCAGACTCCATGAACTTAAATCAATCTACTTTTTCTCAAAACTTGGTAGTTTAAATGTCTCCAATGACTACAAACATGAACCTGGTCCAGATTTATTATTTAATACTATAAACATCGAGTGTGTTACAGCAAATGTGGGTAGTAATTCAAATTATAAAAAACTTAAAGAGAGTGGATTTGAGAAATATAGTCCTGAAATAGTCGACTACACTGAAAAATCGAGACAAATGATCCTAAGGTTTACCACCGCATTAAAAGCAAAAGTAGATCAGTACAGATGTGTATGGAAGAACGAATACCAACCTTTTTGTATTTTCCTTCATTTAGGAAGATTCACTTTACAATACAATTGTGGTGAATATTTGGAAGAAATGAATAGATTTTTAATTGGAAAAGGTTCTTTAACTTTGACATATGATTCGAGACTAAACAAATTTGTTGCTGCACATTATCAACAAGATGAGTACATTAGAAATAATAATTCAGCTGATGTAGTTGTGAATTTCTTTAGTGATGAAAAGAATAAAATAGTTTCTGCTGTTATCATCTCAAGTGCTTATTACACAGATGATTATGATTTAGATAATACTGTTGTTTTCACAAACTATAATGCGATTAATATGATAGATACGGAGTGTTTTAAGAATTTCATTATTTGGACAACTAATGATGTGGGTGAATATATACCTACCAGAAATGGTGAACAATTAAAATTGAAAGACATAAAAATCTTTTGAAAACTAAAATCTTCACAAACTACTACTTTTAAATTAAAATGATTTAAGCTTGAAGATTTTCAAGGAAATATGGCTGTCTTAGCAGGTTTTTCTTTAAAGTTTGTATCATCATAAATTCATAAAATCTAGTTCTGAGAATTATACAGTATTTTCTTGTTTGCCGTTTGATGATAATGTCAAAACACTGATCAAATGTCCCAGCTAGTAAAGCAATCAATATAGTAAATCAAAATCCGCATATAACCTAATAAATTTAAATTGTCATTAATAATTCATCGAAAGCGATTCGATAGTGTTGAATTTCAATCAAAGACTGGTGAAAAAAGTGCTGAGATTAAAAGAGAAAACATAAATGCTTCGATTAACGAAATCATTCATAGAGTCAAAGGGAAAGCTGATAGTAAGATTGAAGAAACGAATATCTACTTGGTTTTTGAAAGATTAAGCTTAAAGGAATTGAATGCTGTTTTTTTAGGTCTGCCTTATAAATGGCAAGAAGAAATAATCAAAAAGCTATCATTATGGAACTTGGATTTTGGTGTAGGAGATTTAAATGATTTTAAAAAGAAGACATTCAATTTGGTCAGTATTCGAAACTCAATAATGCATTTTAATAGTTTGACGATTCTTCTGAAGTATTCTGATTACAAGAAAGGGATACTTAGAGAAAGAAGTTCAAGAGAGAATTACATTCGCATCATAAATGGACTTTCTTATATTTCTCGAAATGTAAAACTATAACAAAAAAGGAGTGACCTATAGTCCTCCTCCTTAGCCCCAACAGGGATGCCTATACAGGCCGTTTACATGTAGATTATAACATAAGCCTATTTAGATTCAACTCCAAAATGAAGCTAAACAATATTCATTGGATAGAGAAAGAAGTAACTTATATGCCCCTAACCATCATCCGTAATGACATCACCACCATGAACGTAGACGTTATCGTCAACGCAGCCAACGCACAACTCCAAAAGGGTGGTGGCGTTTGTGGTGCGATCTTTAGTGCTGCAGGTTCAAACGAACTTCAAAGGGTATGTGATACCTTGGCACCCATTCAAACCGGTGAAGCAGTCATAACACCTGGCTTTAAGCTAAAGGCTCGATACATCATCCATGCGGTAGGACCTGTTTATCAGGATGGCAAGCAGAATGAAGAAGAGAAGTTAAGAGCTGCCTATCGTAATAGTTTGTATTTAGCCCTTGAACATAAGTGTTCCAGCATAGCTTTTCCACTCATCTCAAGTGGTATCTATGGGTATCCAAAGGAAGAGGCATTGAATGTGGCATTGAATGAGATGCGTCGCTTTCTTGATGAACATGAAATGGATGTCTACCTTGTCCTCTTCGATAAATCAACATTCGTCATCAGTCAAAATCGAATCGGTGCGATCCAGAGCTACATTGATGATCATTATGTAGAAGAACATACATCATATCGAAGTCGTTCAAATGAGTTCAGAGAATACAGTAAAGTTGACACCTCACGTGGAGGTTCATTAAAGTCTAATGACCTAAATGATTGGATCCAAAAAGTGGATCAATCCTTCTCAGAAGCACTTTTAGCATTGATTGATGAGAAAGGTTTAAACGATGTGGATGTCTACAAACGTGCCAACATGAATCGCAAACACTTCTCTAAGATTCGGTCCAACAAGCACTATATCCCCAGTAAACGAACGGTCTTGGCATTATCGATTGCTATGTGTCTTGATCGAGAAGAGACGGATGACTTGTTGGAATGTGCAGGTTATGCACTCTCATCCAGCCAATTGTTTGATGTGATCATAAGCTACACCATTGAAAATCGTATCTATGATATTGATGAGATCAATTTGATTTTATTTCAATACGAATTGGCATTACTCGGAGTCTAGAGAAAAGATATTGATTTGAAACAATTCAGTGTCAACTTCTTACTATTAAAAGAATCATAAGCTTATAACAAGTGAACATATTTCTTATGCTTATTCAGTTGATCACAATCTCGATTTGCAAGGTTAAAAATTGAATTACATACAAAATAAAAACCCCTTTCGGGGTACCCACTGAGACTTGTGGGGGATGTAATAAAATTATAGATGATAAATGATTAAAAATCAACCGATAAGATACCCCATAAAACTAATTATTCGATCTGAATATGGACTTGGGATGTTTTCTTTGATTCTAACCATGATATCGGCTACTTCCAACATCATATCATCAAATTGAGATTTACCTAGGAAAAAGCCAAATATATGGAGTATATCTCTAAGCATATAGTCACTTGTCGATTGAATAAAAAGTGCTTTGAATTCATCGGTAAATGATTTATTACCAATAGTATAGTGGAAAGTCCAATCATAAACTCTACCTAAATGTGAGATTCTATTTCGTACCATCTTTACAATATAGAGGAAGTCAAGAATACCAGCTGCACTCATGTAATTCCTAATTGGGTATTTCATGGCTTCAGAGTGATAGATATCATCGAAAGTTTTCATTTGAACGTCAATTGAAAGATTTTTCATGAATTTGATGTAGTCTCCAAAAGAGATATGTTCGAAGAATACCCAAATTGGTAGTTTTGAATCGTAGTTCTCTTCATGATGCAAAATTACCGGATTTCTTTCATCTTCACCATTTGAAAGTACTCTCATGTATGTATTGCTAAAGCTATTCTCCCAGTAATATGTGTTTTTAAAGTTCTCACGGTTTAAATGAAAATCTTCACCAAGCAACTTTGAAAGAAAATAAGATGACCTTGATTTTAAGCGTCTCTCAATAATATTTGCATATTTTAAAAGCACTTTCCCTAACCCAATGTCACTTTGATACAGTTCAATTAAGTTAACATCACTAGCTTCAGTTTCAAACTTACCAGACCAACTACTTGAAGAAAACGAATCTAGAAAGACTCTTCTATAGCCTGAGAGATGGTAATAACCTACATTTAGAATGACTTCCTTAAGATAAGCATCATTACATATTTTTAAATTATGATGTCTAAAAATGTCAACTAACTCTTCTGCATTTCTGATGCCTTTTAACGATTTAGTTGAACGCATGATCGAATCAAAGTTAATTCGATTTATTCTTGTAACACTATTTCTTTTCTCACGCATTGTAAATCCCCTAAATATCTATTATTGAAATTATAAACCATATCTTCCATGTGAAACGAGACTTTTCAGGGTTATAAGCTGATTCAATTTTGATTTTTTCTTGAGAACTAGCTACCCATTGTATACGCTAATATACGAACTATTCATAAAATCCAGTTCAAGAAATATTATTCTTGTGGAGGTGACTAATTGTGTATTTTTTCAAATTCAACTGTATTTTTCTGTTGTTGATGTTCAAAGCTAATACTTGAACAAAGCGATGACCTTATGATCATCGCTTTTTGTTTCTATTTAATGAAATCAGATACGAGCGTAAGCGTTTGAGCATCCGCATCCAGCGTCACATCACAACCAATCGGAAGGGTAAGCATGGGATGGGTATGAGCACAATCAAAGTCCGCTAAGATAGGGAAGGTGGGTTCACCAATCACTTCCAACAAGAGTTCATAAGGTTTACGACCAGTATCCATGTCCTTGAATAATTCATGTTTACCCAGGATCAAACCACCGATGATATCGAATATTCCATTCACTTTGAGATGTGCAAAGTTACGCTCTAGGGTTGCGATGTCTTTTAGCGAATCCTCGATGAGCAAAATATCCCCAGCCTTGATTTCAGGCATGTAGGCACTGCCCCAGATGCCACCCATGGTATTGAGATTGCCACCGATCAATCGTCCTGTATGCTTACCGGAATGAACCGTAATGAGCGTGTTAGGGGTGCCCTGTTTGGAGCGATCTTGTTTCGCCCAATCGATGTATTCCTCTGTCCAAAGGGAGGGTGTAGGTAAAGTGTATGGCAAAGCTGTTTCACCTGATACGATCGCATGGAAATACTCAAAAGTTTCCTCTACATAAGGCGGAAATTCGCCGAATGATGCGACCATGGCAGGACCATAATAAGTCGTCAAACCCGTCTTCGCATAGATGCCCAAAAGCAGTGCCGTCACATCGGAATAACCCACAAAGATCTTTGGATCTTTTTTAATGGCCTCATAATCCAAATAGGGCAATAAGGAATTTGAATTCATCCCACCAATAGTGGATAGTATACATTGAACTTCAGGATCCCGTATCAAGGCATTCAACTCATCAACACGCTCTTGTATGGAACCTGAGCGATAGAAATCACGTTTGTGTGTCAAAGAACCTTCTTTGATGCGATAGCCTTTGGCCTCAAGAAAAGCCTTGGCACGCGCATAGCGTTCTTTCGCAAAGACAGTGGCTGCTGCGGAAGGGGAATAGATCGCGATGAGATCTCCTTTTTGTAAACGTTGTGCAAACATAAGATATCTCCCTATTTTTATAGACATTATAACGGATAAAAATGTCGCTTCACAGGCGACCTTTC
>DIJY01000027.1:8434-11145 GCA_002421405.1 Caryophanales bacterium UBA5632
GAAGGTGAATGCCGAATCACAACCGTCCTCTTCGACAATCAAATCACCATCCTCCATGATCGCTTGGACATCCAAGCCGTCGAAGCTTTATCACAGAAGGATTATCATGTGGGCGGTTCAACCGCACTCTTGGATGCGATTGGAACCAGCATAAACAAAATCGGTAATGTCCAGAAACACAGTGCCAATGAACATCGTGCTTCCAAAGTCCTATTTGTGGTCATCACCGATGGTGAAGAAAACACCAGCCGAGAATTCTCGTCCCAACGCATCAAGAAGATGATCGAACACCAGATGAACAAATACAAATGGGAATTCATCTTCCTAGGCGCAAACATCGATGCGGTTGAAACCTCGAAGATGTATGGAATACGACCCGATCGTACCCAGAACTACCATGCGGACGCATCCGGTGTCAACTTGAACTTCAAGGTCATGAGTGAGACCGTCGCAAGTTTCCGTACCCATGCCGCGATCGATGATAAGTGGAAAGATCAGATTGAGAAGGATTTTGAAGAACGTAAATAGAAACTATCTTATTGAAAATTTGAGTTAACAAAACCATTTCGATAGGAAACTTATTCATAGAACCATATCTTAGGAACCTGTCTCAAATGAACGTATAGAGAAATTGAATCTCGAATTACGGTTGAATAGATAACAAAAAAGTATTATAATAAATTTACCTTTGAGGTAAAGTAGAGCAAAATTGAACATTCAGTACAAAAGTATAAAACTAGAAAAAGTATGTACTGATTTCTCTTCTGCCCAAAGAGTTCATGGTAAAGATATGGCGGAACGCATACATCAACGTATTGATGAGATTGCTGCAGCGGATTCTGTAGAAATGTTGGTGAAATACGCAATTGGTCGATGTCATCCACTCAATGGAAATCGATCTGGAGAGTACGCCATGGACTTGCATCATCCGTATCGACTTGTCTTTGAAGTTATCAATGAAGAAATCAAAATAGCTAGAATACTAAATATCGAAGATTATCACTAAGATGTCATGTGATGAGGAGGTAAAAAAATGTATCAAAGCAAAACGTTCATAGCAACACCACCTGGTGCGACCATTCGTGAACAATTATCTTTGCGAGGAATGAAGCAAAAAGAGTTTGCGATAAGAATGGATTTAAGTGAAAAGCATATCAGTCGTCTCATTACAGGGCAAGTTGAGCTGACGCAAGACGTCGCATTGCGTTTAGAATCCGTGCTTGGAATTCCAGCACAATTCTGGAATAATCTTGAGGCGATTTATCGTGAGAAGATTTTACGTGTCAAGGAAGAAAATTACTTGATCGAGGAAATTGAGCAATCACGTCAATTTCCCTACAATGAAATGATTGCATTAGGATGGATCAAAGAAACAATTAATCCCATTGAGAGGGTTCAAAATCTACGAAGTTTTTTTGAAGTTGCTCGTTTACAAAAGTTGGAAGATCTCGGTATACCTGGCATTTCTTACCGAAGAGTAGGGTTTGGAAAAAAAACGGATTATTCACTTGCAGTCTGGTCTCAGAAAGCTCGTTTAGAGGCACGTAACGATATACTTTCACCGATAAATGTTGAAAAGCTACAAGCATCGATTTTGAAGATCAGGTCAATGACACTTAAGGAACCACATATTTTCTGTCAGGAGCTTAAAACAATTTTTAGTCAATGTGGTATTGCATTGGTGTTTCTCCCCCACATTAAAGGTTCATTCTTACATGGCGCGACGTTTGTGGACGGCAATCATGTTGTGATGGGACTAACAGTTCGTGGTAAGACTGCAGACAAGTTTTGGTTTAGTTTGTTTCATGAAATTCAACATATAATCAATGGTGATATTTATAATGCTTCGTTTGAAGATGAAGAATTCGAATATAAAGCGGATTGCTTTGCAAGGGATGTCTTAATCCCTATGGATAAATTTACTGGATTTGTTGAGAATCAAAAATTTGACCGAATTTCTATCGAGAAGTTTGCTCGTGATCTCGGTGTTTCCCCAGGAATTGTTGTTGGGCGTCTACAAAAGGAAAACATGATTCAATATAATACTTTCAATGACTTGAAAGTAAGTTACACCCTTGATTGTGGAAGTTAGATGTCCGATAAAACGGACAGTTCTCTTTACGGATTTGTATCTATGGCTAAACTATGCTTAAGGGGGAGAAGTGTAATGGCAATACGCTTATGGCTAGCTTATACCGTTGTGATGTTCTCAGGCATCCTAGTTTATCGATCCATTTTTGGTTCATNNGGAGATACGCTGGTGATTGGAATAAGTCTCTTGCTTGTGTCCCTGTATGCGATCCATCATATCCACAAGCACATACCCGATGGTCCTGTTACTGAAGAGATGATTGATCGAACCCTTCCTAGAGATTAATAGAAGATCACTGAATAAAGCTGTAATGAAATCCATTACAGTTTTATTTAGGATAAATTGTTATAACCGCATACTCTAAAGTGATATCATATATGATATTATAAAGGTGTAAGATTAGTAGAAAAGAAAAAAGTGTTAAGCGTTTTCAATCAAAACCTTATCGCAAAGATATTCGTTTCGATGAATTAGTATTGGCATTGCATGATTTTGGATATCATTTGGATCGAATGAAGGGGAGTCATGCTTATTTCGTTCATTCAAAATACCCAAATATCTGTGTACCAAAACACGAACCAATTAAGGTATTTTATATCAAGCAGATTAATGCGTTGCT
>DIJY01000007.1 GCA_002421405.1 Caryophanales bacterium UBA5632
TGTGAAGACGTTGACCTCGTCACCGTCCGCGGTATTGGCTATAAGGCGGTGTTAAAATGAGAAGAATATCAACGAAAATCATCGGTACTTTAATGCTTGTCTTCTTTTTCATCTCAACGATTGTTCGAATTCTCATTGTTTTTGTCGAGGAAACAACGATACCGAATTTGATTAACAAGGGCGGGTTCTTTCTTGCGATGATCTCAATCGGATTTAGTAGTCTTATTTTGTTTGCGATTGGCGTCGAGTTCATCTTAGTCCGTCGCATCAAAAAACTCAATACTGCCATTCTTGACATTGAAATAGGCGAATATGATATTCATATCGAAATCGAAGGGCAAGATGAAATATCAACGTTGGCAAAAAACCTTAATCTCATGGCAAAAGAGTTACAAGCCAATGAATATTTGAATAAAGATTTCGCTCGGAATGTTTCTCATGAATTCAAAACACCGTTGTCGTCGATCAAAGGCTACGCCGAACTCATCAATCATGGTGATTTAAATCCAGAAGAAGTCAAAGAATATACCGATATTATCATTCATGAAATTGATCGTCTCGCAAAACTCTCCCATGATCTTTTACAAATATCGTTGCTCGATAGTGTCGAAATCATCAAAAAAGAAGATACATTTGCCATCGATGAGCAAATACGCAATGTTCTGCAACTGACACAACTTGAGTGGGAAGGAAAGAATATTGAGTTCGATTTAGATCTTGAAGAAATCACGACTGTAGGAAACAAAGAATTAACGTTTCAAATCTGGCAAAACTTGATTGCCAATGCCATAAAATTCACGCCAGAAAATGGAAAGATTAAAATCATTCTGAATCTGAATAAAAATATTCATTTCCTCATTACTGATACGGGACTTGGGATTAGTGAAGCGAACCAAAAACAGATATTTAACCAGTTTTTTGTTTCCGATCAATCCAGAAATCAATCAGGAAGTGGGCTCGGTCTTTCCATTACCAAGAAGATTATTGAAAAACTAGGTGGATCCATTTCTTTTGAAAGTCAATTGAATGTTGGAACGACGTTTTCTGTTGTTCTTCCAAACAATATACAACCCTAACATCTCATCTGCTTAGTTTATATCAAAGAAGAATTTAAAACAAAAAAAACGTACCCGATAACAGTGGTAAATTCCACTCAATCAAGGGTACGTTTTGTTTTTATAGTCGATTAATAAAATAATTATAATTACGAGACTGCTAAATGTCTTTTTTTTATTCTGAAGGATAGCAGGAAAATAATGTTCATCAGAATGAAGATTGAAAGTCCAAAAACAAGGGGCCAGAAATCACCAAACATGGAAAACATGAATTCAACTTCTGATGGAAGTTCTCTTAAAAATAAGTGATTGGTGTCGATGAGGAAATTGATGGGATATACTACTAAAGCATAGATAAAAAGAATCAATGCCGATTTTAATAAGTCATTATAGGTCATTTTAAACTTGTGAACGATCAGTAAATACAGATTTCCTAGCAGAAACAAGCCATGATTACCAAAGTAGTGGATATATCGAAAGTGAGGGAAGATGTAAGGTTGATCCGCGACGATGATTGAGAGTAATGCTCCAATGATTGCATAGGGATAAATAACCTTAAAGAGTTTCTCACTTTTAGTCCATAAAGTGATTGCCGATGTATACATTGATATCGCACACAACCCCATGGGAAGAAGTGATAACTGGAAATCTCCATCCCGAAGTGCCCATGCGTAGAAAATCCATTCCATCAAGACCATCAATAAAGCAACGAATCGACGCAACCATAAATCGGTTCGATTCGATATTTTATCTTTAAAAATAATCATCAGTACCAGAAGCGTCAAAATGATTAGAATAGCGAATAGATGGGCTAGTGAAAACAGTTCAAAAGTCGCATATCGTTCATCAAAGAAAAACATGTAATCACCCTTTCTAGCGAATTTTAGAAACAATATGACTCTTTTTGATTATACTATATCACTAAATTCAAAGCAATTCATTATCGATAAGAAAAATGACTTTCATCATATGTCACTTAAATGTGATTGTTTAGCGCTAATAATAAAATACAAAAAACCACAATCTTTTTTATCGGATAATATTGACTAATCATTAGGAAACAAACCACCTATAAATTTTCTAGGTGGTTTGTTTATTGAGTATACGTTAATTCATATAATAAATGCTTGTATTGAAGACTATTAATTATTTAAACCATCATAATTTATATTGACTAGTGTAAAGGCAGAAATCGGCGCATGTGTGAATAAATTATAAATTTCATCTGTACCATTAATTAATTTTACCTTGCCACTGATGGTTAAATCTCGAATATTAATAGCGAAAGAATCAAATTCTCCCATGTAATCATTATGATCATAATACTCCCATAGCACTAAATCTGTTGGGACGGTTAATGTTCGTCCATGACCATCAATGTTGATTTGATAGTTAGAAAAAGGAATAAATGCTTCGGTCAAGGTGATTGAAGCTACTAAATCAATTCTAGCGATATAATCTTTCGGAATTTTATTAAATTGAACTGAATTATAAATGGGGAAATAATAAGATGGCGACTGTTCAAGACCTAATTGCAATGCGATGCCATAAAAGCTTTTTAATATACCGAGGCCGTTATCGTAGATAATGGTGATTGATACAAAATGAGAAGCAAATGAAACAATCGGATTGGAAATGGTGATTATATCCCCTGATTCAAGATCAAAATCTCCAGTCATCTGTAAAACATCATTGACATATATTTCATGAACAATTGCATTATCAAAATCATAAAACGATGTTAAAACAATCGTGTTTGTATCAGGAAAATATTCACCCACTGGTTCTCCACCTGAATGGATGTGATCTTTTTCGACATATACCCTAATGGTATCAAGGCACTCTTCCGCAAATCGAACATCTTCATTTAAAATACCATTGATGTATTGAATTGCGGTCACTTTATAGTCATAACCTGTTTGTTCAATCGTATTCGGAGAAGTAAAAGGAATATAGAATAACGTGTTTGAATAATTGCTATACCATTTACGATTTCCACCAGGCTCCGTCGTTGAATTGGTCCACTTAATTTTTGAACCGCTCGGATATTGAATTGTAATCGAAGAAATGACGTATTGATCTTCAACGTTAAAGGGTTGTTCAATTTCAATAACTAGATAATTTTTTTTCTGTTTTGTTGTGTAATAAATCGCCTTTTCGTCACTATAATCGATGATACTGCTTGTAGAATTTGTGATAAATTTCTCTTTTATTTCAATCGGTTTAGCCGTTTGATTGTGAGAATAAAGCATTTGGTTATCATTAGGAATAAAATCAGTCGCATTGACACTTAAGAAGTAAGGACCTTCATAAGCATCAACGGTTGTGGTTGATGATATATCTGAGGTTGAAGATGTTATCGAAGTATCGGTGGTTGAAGTAGTTGATTTAGAATTAAAAAAATCACAACCGAGTAAGACAAAAGTTGTGAAAAATAATAAAACTAAAAATCTTACTTTTTTCATCATATCCTCCCATTTGAAAAAGCAAGTTTTAACGAAGTATGTTTATTTGATTTTATTATATTCCTTAATTTAATGATTGTAAATAATGTCAAACAAAAGATATTTGAAAACACATGGAAAGTGTTGTCTAATATCTATTTGTTTATTGAATCAACGATTCCAAAAATGACAACATTATCTTCTATAAAAATATATATTTAAAATTTCAAATATCATATTGACACAATTTTAATCTCGTGATAGACTGTAAGTGTTTTCACGCAACCGGTTGCGTAGACTGTAGACATAATTAAGCATAATAACCCAAATACAAACGTTTTTACTCCTCAATATTTGCGTTTTATACATGCAACCGGTTGCTTTAATAATCTCATTTCGGAGGAAATATGGCCAATATAAAAGATGTTGCGAAGGCAGCAGGAGTATCAACTTCAACTGTTTCGAGAACCATCAATAATAGTAAATCAATTCCAGACGATACGAAAGCTCGTATCAATGAAATCATGAAGAAATTAAATTATACGCCGAATCAAAATGCTAAAAGTCTCACCACAAATAAATCCTATACCATTACCTTAATCGTTGATGTTGATGATGAAAAATCATTTCAAAACCCTTTTTTCTATGAAATCATGCATGGTATCGAAAAACAAGTATATAAAAAGGAATACAGTTTTATTGTCGCTAATTTAAAAACGATGATGAAGAAACTGACCGTTTTAGACTGGTTAATCAAAAGCAAGCGAACTGAAGGCGTTATTCTTCCTTCGTCAATGTTAGATTCTATCACGGTCGAAAGTTTAAGAAAAGATAAAATTCCGTTTGTTTCAATTGGTGAACCGATTCATATCAAAGAATCCATCACTTGGGTTGATATTGATAATAAAAGAGGCGCAGAGGCCGCGACCTTCTATTTGCTCGAAAAAGGCTATAAAAGCGTTGCTTTCTTAGGCCTTAATCAAACAAAACTCTTCAACCGTAGACGATATGAAGGCTATTTAAATGCCTTACACAGTGAAAATATTGAGATTGATTCAAAATTAATCATTGATTGTAATAATACAAAAGCGGATGGTTACCAATCGATGAAAGCATTGTTAGCGTTAGAAAAATGTCCTGACGCTGTTGTTTGTGCCGACGGAGAACTGAGTTTTGGTGCGATAAAAGCCATTAAAGAACATGGATTAGCAATTCCAGAAGATTTTGGTTTGATCTCATATGATGAAAGCAAAATCGCTGAATTATCATATCCTACAATTAGTACAGTCAATGTAGATATGTTTGAGATGGGACAACAATGCGCCAAGTTACTCTTCGAACAAATCGAAAATCAAAACACAAGAGATCAAGGAATACTCATTTCCACCTCGTTAAATTGTCGCGAAACAACAAAAAACTAACATCATCCTTTAAATGATTAGGAACAACGAAAGGAGACATTTTGTCCGTTTTGACAAAATGACTAAACCAGATGATTGCACAACATTACGAAACAAGAGAATTCGTTTATCCGATTGACAGGAATACTCTGTATTTAAAACTTTATCTCAATTCCAAAGAAAATTATCAAGTCACTTTGATTTATTGGAAAAGATTTCATGAAGATCAAATTCTATCAAAGAAAATGTCAAATCGTTCCATTGATGGAAATAGTCCTTATTTTACCGGTGTGATTGAATCCGTTGAACCGATTCATTATATTCGCTATTACTTTCAACTAACCAATGGTAAAGAAACCCTGTATTTCACCCCGTGGGGTATTGAATCGGATGCTCCCAAAAAATCCTTTGAATACATGTACGTTAATACGTTAGACATCTTAAGTGAGGTTCAGTCATTTCAAGGACTTATGGGATATCATGTGTTTTTGGACCGTTTTTATAACGGTGATAAAACCAATGATCCCCAAGCAACCGTTTCTTGGAATTCTGTACCGACACGAGAAAATGTCTTTGGGGGCGACCTTGAAGGATTAAGACAAAAATTACCGTATTTAATGGATTTAGGGATCTCAGTCGTGTTCTTACTCCCCATCTTTAAGGCCAACTCCAATCATAAATACGATACCTTAGATTATTTTCAAATTGATCCTGCCTATGGCACTTTAGATGAACTGAAAAGACTTGTTCGGGAAATGCATCAATTGGGTATGAAAATCGTTTTGGATGGCGTATTCAATCATATTGGCTTTCATTCTCCTTTGTTTCAAGATGTCATCAACTTAGGACGGAAATCTCAATACTTTGATTGGTTTTATATCAATGGCGATACGGTTGATACCGAAAAAGTCAATTATGAGTGCGTTGGCGATTATCAATGGATGCCAAAACTCAATTATTCATCGAATAGTCTGAGACAATATATCATTTCAATCGGTCAATATTGGATTAAAGAAGCCGATATTGATGGTTGGCGACTTGATGTCGCTGATGAAGTCGATTATACGTTTTGGGGCGAATTTAGAAGAGCAATCAAACCTTTAAAAGAGACGATTCTTGTCGCCGAAACATGGAAAGACGGGAAAGATTTATTAAGAGGCGATCAGATGGATTCGGTGATGAATTACAAACTGAGAGAATTGATTATCAATTTTCTCACAATGGAATCCCTCACCGTCAAACGCTTAAATAATCGCATTGAAAAACTATTGTTTGAATATCCTGAAGTCACACATCCTACCTTATATAATCATTTATCAAGCCATGACACCGAACGAATTATCAATAC
>DIJY01000100.1:0-7902 GCA_002421405.1 Caryophanales bacterium UBA5632
AAATAAAGAATAAAAGCATAAAAGATCATTTTGAAAATATAAAGCGCGATGGTTTTGCCGCGAATGGTGTTGGGAGCATTCGCAAATGCATTTTTCATAATCCGGTATTGAAGCGAATTCACCATAAGCCCCGTCGCAGTTCCTAATACAAAGCTTAATACAAAATCCCAATTACGCGTCACAAGATAAAGGATTAAGACGAATAAAATTGCATAAGGCCAAATGAAAAGAAACGCCTTTTCAATGATGTTCATCGTTTTTTTCATTTCCTTCACCTCCTGTTATTCTTAAAGATCGAATCACTAAATTTCGAAAGGCACCAAAGATGCCAAATACCATTAATATATACATAAAAATTTGTTTGTCTTCAAATAACCACTGATCGATAGCACGTCCAACAAAATAACCAATGGCGATACCAACGAATGTTTCGATAAAAAACTGGATCATCATGTTGATGATCACATATGTGGTTTTATTTTTCTTGAAAGACATTACTTGGTTCCAAACAATCGATCTCCGCAGTCCCCAAGACCGGGAACGATGTAGCCTTTCTCATTGAGATGGCTATCTTGTTTGACCAAGAAGATATCAACATCTGGATGGGCTTCTCTTAAAGCTTTGACGCCTTCAGGGCAACCGACTAATCCCACGAAACGGATATCTTTTCCGCCTCTTTGTTTGATTTTGTTAATTGCTACAATCGCAGATCCACCGGTTGCAAGCATGGGATCGACAACCAAGATCGTCGCTGATTCTAACGATTCAGGTAATTTGACATAATATTCATGGGGAAGCAGTGTCAATTCATCACGGTAAAGTCCGATATGTCCAATTTTAGCGGTTGGAATAACCATGTGGATCCCATCAACCATGCCAAGACCAGCTCTTAGAATTGGAACGATGACAACATCTTTTGCTAAAGTTAAGCAAGTGGTCGTTGTAATCGGCGTTTCAACTTCTACCGCTTTTGTTGCTAAATCACGAGTGATTTCATAAGTGACAAGGCTACCGATTTCATTGACGTTTTCACGGAATGTTTTTGTATCAGTGGCTTTATTACGAATGATTGCGAGTTTGTGTTCAATTAACGGATGATTGATAATAACTAATTTTCCCAAAATATTATTCCTCCTCATAATCTGATATCATATGTACTCTTTTGGTATGACGATCACCATTTGAATACTTTGTATCCAGAAAGATTCGGACAAACTCCAAGACCTCTTCTAAGGGATTTGTACGACTACCTACGCATAAGATGTTTGCATCATTATGTTCCCTCGTTGCTTTCGCAGCGAACCTGTTTTGAATCGCTGCGGCGCGGACGCCTTTGACTTTATTCGCCGCAATCGACATGCCGATTCCGGTGCCACAGATAAGAATTCCTAAGTCGGCCTCTTTGTTTTGAACTGCCGTTCCGACTAAAAAAGCATAGGATGGATAATCAGTTGAATCAAGACCATGGGTTCCATAGTCAATGATTTCATGTCCCAACTCTTTCACAAGTTTTACAATTTGGGGTTTATATTCAAACCCTGCGTGATCTGCACCAATCGCAATTTTCATGAGCGTTCCTCCCAATTCTTATATATAATATAAAGTCTTTGTCAGTTTGCCAATACAATTATAACAAAACGACCCCTGTTTGACAAACAAAAGTTACGAATAATCGATGAACGATATTCGTAAGTTGTTTTATTCGATTGTCACTTCTCCGACTCTTAATGTTTTATGATTCATGGGGTCATATACCGTAGAAGCAATTCCTGATAAATCTTTTCCAATCACGATAAAATCGGCAATTCCATCAAATATGAGGGCATCTTCAAATTTTATAATGGGAGGTTCACTGCTTAAATTGAGAGAAGTAACGACCATTGGGCCAAATTGATTTAGAATTGCAATAGCTATTTCACTATTCGGAATTCTAACACCGACCGTCTTTTGATTCGCGGTGATAGAATCATGAATTTTATAATTTTTATTAAAAATAAGTGTTAGTGCTCCGGGCCAATATTTTAATGCGTATGGCTCCCCAACTTCATAATTTAAAACTAGGGATTTGACCTGATCAACCGAAGAACAGAGAAGGGCCATTGGTTTCTGCGATTCGCGGTGTTTGATTTCATATATGCGTTTAACTGAAGCTAAATCATCGTAAAGGCAACCGATTCCGTATACCGTATCCGTTTCAAAAATGATGACTTTTCCTTTGATATCTTGTTTCAAAAGATTCGACAAAGATACAATCATTTTACGACCTCTTTTCGATTACTTCTAAAAGTTCACTGGGATGGCGAATGATATATTCAGCCCCACTTAACAATAATTCTTCTTTCTGCCTGAAACCCCATAGGACACCAACCGGTGTCAATAATGCATTAACCGCCGTTTCCATGTCGGTTGAGGTATCGCCGACATATAGAACTTCTGAGGTATTTACTTGTAACAAAGCTATCATTTCATTGACTGAAGACGGATTGGGTTTGACTTCAAATCCAGGACGTTTCCCCATGACGCTAAAAAATGGATAATCTTTAAAATAATACTTTATGACTAGTTGAGTATCGATATCGGGTTTATTCGATAAAACACAAACATTAATGTTCTTTTCTTTTAACGCCTCTAACATCGTCAAAATTCCCGAGTAAGGCTTGGTTTCATCGTTTTGTTTCATCAAATAATTCGTCAAATACTTCCGTTTTAAGTCTTCGAAAATAACTTCATCGGCGTTTTGTGCATTGAGTACCTCATGGACTAAATGATCGACGCCGAGTCCGACAAATATTTTGTAGTCTTCTATGGTAAATGTTGATAGATTCATTGATTGCAATGCTTCGTTCATGCTGTTTGTTATATCATCAATGGTGTCTAATAATGTACCATCGAGATCAAAAATAACTGCTTTTATACTCATTTTGTCCCTCATTAAAAATTAAATGTTAGTTGTTTTTCGATGACTGCTTTCACTGGATGGTAACTTTTTCTATGAATGGGCGTGATGCCTATTTTTTCAATCGCAGCTAAATGTACCTTCGTCGGATAACCTTTGTTATGCTCAAAACCATATCCTGGGTAAACTTTCGCAATTTCTTTCATGTAATGATCTCTGGCAACTTTCGCTAAAATTGAACCCGCCGCAATCGATGCACTTAAGCAATCCCCTTTAATGATTGCTGTATAGGGAATGCCTAATTCAATCAGTGGCATTGCATCTGACAAAACATGTTCGGGTTTTATTTTTAATGATTTGATGGCTTCCATCATCGCCAATTTAGATGCCTGATAGATATTGATTTCGTCAATTTTTTTCGGTGAAATAAAGTGAACTGCATAAGCAATTGCGCTTGATTCTATTTTTTTTGCGAGTTCATTGCGCTTTTTTTCCGATAATTGTTTTGAATCATTGAGACCTTCGATGATGTCTTCTTCGCTTAAAATGACTGCTCCGGCAACTACTGGCCCCGCTAAAGGTCCTCTTCCTGCTTCATCCACACCACAAATGTAGCGAATGCCTCTATCTCTTAACGCATTCTCATACTCATACATTTTTTGGAGCCTTTTCTAAACAAATTTTTCCAAATTTCTGATTTCTAAACTCAAACAAAAATAGTTTGATAACCCGGTCATAATCGATATGCTTCCCTGGCAATATTGCCCCTCGTTTTAGTCCGATCTGATCAAGCGTCTTGACGATGTCATCAGGATCAACTGGATCAATTGCATAACGTTTTTCTATTCTTCCCTTATAATTCGTTGTCAAATAACGAATTCCATAAAGTGCGATTTCGTCAAGAGGCATAATATCATCTTTGATTGAACCAACAAGTGCCAATTTCAGACCCACTTCTGGATCTTCAAATTTTGGCCATAAAATTCCTGGGTTATCTAATAGTTCCAAATCCTCATCAACGCGAATGTATTTCTGCGCTTTTGTAACGCCGGGTTTGTCACCGGTTTGTGCTGCCGGACGTTTCGCTAAACGGTTGATAAAAGCGGATTTCCCAACATTGGGGATGCCAACAACCATGGCACGAAAAGGCCTTGGTCTCATCCCTTTTTTTGCTTCTTTTTCAAATAGCGACGATAAAATTTGTTTTGCAACAGGAACAATAACTTTCGATGAGTCGCCTTCAAGAGAATTGACCGCTACTGCATTCATCCCTTGTTTCTTGTAATATTCGAGCCAACGCTTCAATTCTCGATCGTCGGCTAAATCGGACTTGTTTAAGATATAGAGAATCGGTTTATCCTTAATAATTTCAAAAAGCATCGGATTCTCCGACGCTTTCGGAATTCTGGCATCGAGTAAAACGAAAACGATGTCTATGATTGATAATTTTTCTTCAACCTGACGTCTTGCCTTCGCCATGTGTCCGGGGAACCATTGAATTTGTGTCATTCGGACACCTCCTCCGATGCTAAAATTTAAAAATAACTTTTCCGAGTAAATCTTTGGATTCAATTAATCCAAAATATCGCGAATCATTACTTTCATTGTGATTATCTCCCATAATAAAATAGAATCCTTCAGGGATCACGCCGTCATAATTATGATATTCGGTCTCATAACCTTCAACATTTAAATTGACACCGTTTAAATAGACGCCAGTTAGATCCACTTTTAAATGGTCTCCTGGAACGCCAATTAAACGTTTGATGAGTAAAGCATCGCCGCGGTCATAGATAATTATGTCTTGACTTTCAAAATTGCGATTCAAATGGAAGATAATGACTGCATCATTTTCCACAAATGTCGGTTCCATTGAAGGCCCATGTACAATCGCAGGGCTCAAAAAGAATGCATTCAAAATGACAACGACTGCGAGAAATACAGGAACGACTCCAATAAGATCATAAAAATCAAAACGGTGTTTTAGCGGTAAAAAAGCGATGTTTCTTTGATGGGTTATGACTGCCATATAAACAGAAAATCCAAGGACGAACAAAAGGAATCCATAGATGATAAATCCAAATGTTTGACCTGAAAAAAGGGAGTGAATGGTATCGATATCAGTTGAATCTGATACAAAATCGAACAAAAATAATTTTTTGCCTTGGTTAATGGATATGAGTATTAATACGATTAAGGTAGAAATTATAACCTCTAACACTTTTAATTTCGTTTTTCGAAATAGTTTGTTTAGTTCGTAATTATCTGTTTCCTCAATTAAAGGAGTTATTTCATTATATTCTTCCATGAAGTTTTAACGTCCTAATTTCTTAAGAATATCATTTAATTTTTCAAAAGTGACTAATACTTCTCTTGGTTTTGTTCCCACGTTTCGTGAGACAATCCCATAAAATTCAAGCGCAGATACAATTTGCGTTGCGCGATTGAATCCTATCGCGAATTCTTGCGTAATTTTATTCAATGAGCATTTTTCTTCATTGATAACGTAACGGGCAACATCGGGAAATAAATCATCGATTTCAGCAGCTTCCTCAGTCGCTTTACTTGTTTTAATCAAAGATTCATGGGTGAAAATATATTGTGGGTATGCTTGTTCTTTGATATATTCGGTAATCGCTTCAATTTCACCCGGTGAAAGAAACGCGCCTTGAAGACGACGAATTTTACCGTTTTCAGATAAAAGCATGTCACCTTGACCTAATAATTTATCGGCACCAGGTGTATCAAGTACCACCATAGAATCTGTTGATGAAGGGACTCTAAATGCAAAGCGAGTCGGAATATTTGCTTTGATAGCACCTTTGATGATATCGGCAGAAGGGCGTTGAGTAGCTAATATCAAATGGATACCTACCGCTCTTGATTTTTGTGTTAAACGCAAGATTTGATCTTCAACTTCAGGACCGCCATTGATTAATAAATCGGAAGCTTCTTCGACGATGATGACAATGCGGGGCATCGCTTCAAATTCAGAATCATTGACTCTTCGTTCGTAATAATCTTTGACGTTAATCGATTTAAATTTTTTAAGAACATCATAACGTCTTTCCATTTCAGATACAGCCCATTTTAATGATTCGATGGCAACTTTTGAATCATCAATAATCGGTGTGACAAGATGAGGAATATCAGCGAATTGTTGCAAATCAACTTTTTTAGGGTCAATCAGTAACAATTTTACTTGATCAGGTTTGTTTTTAAAGATGATTGATGCGATGATTGATGCAATACAAACTGATTTACCAGATTGAGTCGATCCAGCAACAAGACCGTGAGGCATTGTCTCAATGGAGGTATAAACAGGATTTGCATCAATATCGAGACCAATGCCTAAAAGCAAAGGGTCTTTTGATTGTAAAAATCTTGGATTATCAACAACATCCCCAAAAAATACTGATTCACGGACTTTATTCGGAACTTCGATTCCGATGGTCGTTTTACCAGGAATCGGTGCTTCAATACGAATTGAGAGCGCCGCTAAATTCATTTGGATATTATCTGATATTGAAGTTATTTTTTTAGTTTGAACGCCTGCTCCTAATGAAATTTCATAACGGGTGACTGTCGGACCTTTGGTAAAGTTTGTGACTTCACCTGCAATATCAAAAGCAATCAAGGTTTGGTTGATGATATCGATATTTGCTTGAATCCACTCTTGACCTTCATTTGTTTTGGGTGGTGATTTTTTGAGAAGGGCAATCGAAGGTAGCCGATAAGAATCAAAATTTGAAACAATCTGTTCACGATATTTTTCCAACCTTGAAACTGGTTTTTCTTCTATATTTGTATCAAAAATCGGTTTCGGTTGTTGAATAGGTTCTTTATCCTCGATATTTTGAAATAATATTTCATCTTCATCTTCTTCATCAATGGGACCAAAACGGTTAATATCAAAACTATCTTTTCCGTGTTGAAAATTATCAGAAAATTCATCTTTTGTAAAGACGATCTCTTCATCGTCTTCTTTGCGTTTTTCACCGACAGCGGCGAAAAACTCATCAATTGAAACTTGATCATTTTCGATCGACGAAGGTGTTTCAACTGCTTTTTGTGCTTCTATCTCATCATCTCGTCTTCTTCTTTGTAAGTCCGTAATATCAAGTTCACCAGAAAGGATTTTTTTCTTATCAGCGTTATTTATCGCATTGAATTCATAGTAAGAGTCACCAAAACGCTTTTTAGCTTCCTCTTTGGTGAGTTTTTTCTCTTTTCGAAAAGCGTCATATTTTTTATCGATATCGCCAAAATATTTACGGTCGTTCGTAATCACAACATTGTCTTTGACACTTTTACCGAAAATTGGAGATACAAAGGTTCGTTTTAAAGTTTCTTTATCGGATAGCTCAGAGATTTTCGGAATAAAAAATGGACGGCTATCTTCGGTTCTTGTCGAACCTGGAATAATCCGATCAGCGACTTTTTTTCGTTTGAACAACATCGGTTTCTCCCCCTTCTGGAAGTTCTTCAGATTCAACTTCTTCGATTATCCTGTCAAATTCGTTTTCAACGATGGCTTCATCAGCTGGATTTTCAAATATTTTTTTACTATATAAATTGTTAGTTTCTTCACCAACAATCCGAATAATCAGTTTGCATGCTTCTTTCGTTACAAGCGTCGTTGATGGTTTTATTGCGATTTTTCTAAACCAATAAATCGGATTTGCATAATTCAAAACCGCAGCGCCAATCGATAATATTTTAGAGACTTTATATTGGCGGTTTAGTTTCATGATTTTTGAATTATCCAATGCTTTCTTTTTATTCAAAAGATTCACAATCGTAGAAATCCGATAATTCTTAAACCGACGAATGAATTTTCCATTGACTAATTTAGTGAGACGTTTAGTAATATAATAGTTCAAATCCAATAATTCTTGGATTGAAAGTTCATAAAGTGGGTACTTTGAATCTTTAAAATAGTATTTGGCAATATCAGTCATGAGTTCCATGGAGAGTTCAAAAGCAACTCTAAAATAGGCGTTATC
>DIJY01000100.1:7978-8114 GCA_002421405.1 Caryophanales bacterium UBA5632
GTCAATTCTTTGCTTTTGTAAATTCTAGTCTGTTTTTTTCTTCCCGTGATTAGAATCATCGCGACAAACATCGCTAAAAGAACGAATCCGGTACCCATTCCTAACAAAAAATTACGAATGTCGACCCATTCGATTG
>DIJY01000121.1 GCA_002421405.1 Caryophanales bacterium UBA5632
CTAAAAAATTTCTGATTTCAATCCCCGTCGCTTGATCGATAGATAAATCGAGCGGGTTATTCATATCGTGATAGTAAAGTGTTGATAAGATTGAAATCGCAGAATCAGAAAACTTCTTGTCATTTTCTGGATAATGATCCTTACAACAATAACCACCACTTTTAATAGAAAACTGTAAATTATCAATCTTGTTACAAACGACACANNCGTTTGAAATTAGGAGCGATGCCAAGCAAGTATAAATACTTAATTTCAAACATATAAATATAACGGATATATGATTTTGACTCCGTGATTTGATCCAAGATTTTCAAGACAAAGTCATAGAGTTTTTGATGATCATATTCTGATTCAGAAAAAGCCATAATCAGTTCAACTAGGTGAGAAACATAAGCCACTTTATCTAAATCTTGTTTAATCGTCTGATAATCTTTGATAACTTCGCCATCAGTGAGTGTTTTTAGCCCTTTTCCAGTCGCAAACACCTTAATTAAATTGAGGTTTTCTGTCAATCTTAAATAAGGACTTGATAGTTTTTTTGCGCCATGAACCAGTAAACTTATTAACCCGCTTGACGTATATAAATAGATAATCTTACTTGATTCTTTATATGTCATTTGTTTGATTATGATGCCTTCATAGCTATCCAAGAGTCATCACCGATTTCATTTATTGTTTTTCTGGTTTATATCCGTAATTTTTTAAATAGTGTTCGCGGTTTCGCCAATCTGCTTCAACCTTACAAAAGATTTCTAAGAAGATTGGAAAATCTAGTAACGCTTCGATATCTTTACGAGCAAGTGTGCCAATCTTTTTTAACATGGAACCATTCTTGCCGATAATGATGGCTTTTTGAGTGGGTCTTTCGACAATGATTGTCGCATGGGTGACCATCGTTGTTTTTGCCTTATTGAGTTTCATATCATCGATGGTAACCATGATGGAATGTGGGATTTCATCGTGTGTGAGTTCAAGCACTTTTTCACGAATTAACTCTCTCACTAAAAACGTTTCAGGACGATCAGTGACGGAACCTTCTGGATAAAATTGAGGTCCTTCTTCTAATCTTTCTTTAATATCTTTAATTAACTTATCGACATTTTCACCGGTTTTTGCGCTTATTCCAAAAACGCCCGCAAAATGATAAGCAGCTTTATACACATCGACATTTTCTTGTAATCTTGAATAGTCTTTGATGGTATCAAGTTTGTTTATGATGAGAAATACTGGGGTTTTTGCTTTTTCAAGTTCTTTAACTATTTCGATATTTTCTTGTTTCACATCGTCAAAAGCGTTAATCATAAATAAGACTAAATCGACGGTTTTAATCGTGTTAATCGCTGAACTTGACATATATTCGCCAAGCTTTGTTTTCGCATGGTGAATCCCAGGCGTATCAATAAAAATGATTTGCGATGTATCATCGTTATAGATGCCGGTAATTAAATCTCGCGTTGTTTGGGGTTTGTTTGAAACAATTGCAACTTTTTGTTTCAAAACTTGATTTAAAAACGTTGATTTCCCAACGTTTGGTTCGCCGATAATTGTGACAAATCCGGATTTGAACATTACAAATCTCCTTCTGTAAAGCCAAATGGTAATAAATCAATGTTATGATAAACTTTCATTTCATCTTTATTATTCGCTAAAATGACTTCAGAATCATCTTCCATGAGTTCGCGCATAACTTGGCGGCAAGCACCACAAGGTGAGACAAAATAATCATGGTCAGTATAGACTAAAATTCTTTTAATATCTTGTTTGCGATATCCTAATGAATAAGCGGTAAATAAGGCACTTCGTTCTGCGCAGTTAGCAAGACCAAATGATGCATTTTCAACGTTGATACCCTTGATTAATTCTCCGTTTTTTAATTCTAGTACCGCAGAAACAGGAAAATGCGAATAAGGTGAATAAGAGTTTTTTAGATTTTCTTTCGCTGTTACTAATAGTTTTTTCATATAATTACCTCGTAATATGACATTTCTTTAAAATGTTATTTTGTAAATTAATCATGACTTCTTCATCTTTTTGCGTCATGTGGTCATACCCTGAACAATGCAAGAAGCCATGAACGGTTAGAAAACCTAATTCTCTTTCAAAACTGTGACCGTAAGCTATTGCTTGTTCTTTTGCTTTATCAATCGAGATGAATACATCTCCGAGTTCGAAGATTGAATCATCGTTTTCAAAGCTAATGACATCTGTCGCATAATCTTTTTGACGATAATCAAGATTCATTTTATGAATTGCTTGATTATCCACTAAGATGATGTTTATGATTTGTCTTCCAATGATATTGATTTCTTTTGAAGCCATTTTTAAGACTTTAACGATTGTTTTCTTATATGGTCTTAAAGAATCATCATATTGATTAAATAGATTGATTTTAAGCATTTTCAAACCTCTTTAAGATTGTTTGAACCAACGGATGTCTAACAACATCGATATTATCGAAATATAAGATATCAACATCATTGATTTCTGTGAGAATCTTACTAGCTTTCACGAGTCCTGATTCAGCATTCTTCGGAAGATCACTTTGAGTGATATCGCCGGTCACTATCATTTTTGAACCAAACCCTAAGCGTGTTAAGAAAAGTTTCATTTGATTGATGGTAGTATTCTGCGCTTCATCTAAGATAACATAAGCATTCTCTAAGGTTCTTCCGCGCATATAAGCTAAAGGCGCGATTTCAATCGTCCCTTTAGCAATGAGTTCTTCGGTTTGTTTATGACCCAGTATTTCATGTAATGCGTCATATAAAGGTCGAATGTAAGGATCTACTTTTTCCATTAAGTCTCCCGGTAGAAAACCGAGATTTTCTCCCGCTTCAACCGCTGGCCTCGTCAAAATCAGTTGTTTAACAGAACCATCTCTTAATTTTTTGATTCCGATTAATACCGCTAAATAAGTTTTACCTGTTCCTGCAGGACCAATTCCAAATACTAATGTATTTTTTTCAATCGCTTCAACATATTTCTTTTGATTGATTGTTTTTGCATAAACCGGTTTGCCAGAAAAAGTTTTAATCACTTCTTTACGATTAATGAACAAATCGGAAATTTCATCATCACCAACTTGTTTAATAAGGTTATGAATATAGATAATATCACGTTCGTTAAAAAATATATTGCGTTTAACAAATAACTTCAGCAAGTTAAAGATTCGCTCAAGTTCAGATAAAACTTGGGGATCATGAGAATCCACCATTATTTGGTTATTTGAAGTATACAGTTCAACATGATATAAACGGGATAATAATTTTAAATATTTGTCATTCGTTCCAAGAATTTGGACCATTTCTGAAACAGTATTCAAATTTAAATTAAGGACAGATAAGTCAACCATTAAACGGCATCACTCCTTTTAATCTATCTAGTTAAAATTATACCATATTTTATGTGAATTTCCTCTTTTTAGGACAATTATAAAGCAAAAAAAAGCACTCCATACAGGAAAGTGCTTTTGAAGACTAGATTTTACGACCTTGGTTTTGACGTTGCTTTAGTTTCTTTGAAACGCTCGGTTTCA
>DIJY01000116.1:0-730 GCA_002421405.1 Caryophanales bacterium UBA5632
CTTTTTGGGTGTAAACATCAAAATAGAGGTAATAGTTATTATAGTTATACCGATAATCATCACTGTTTCCAATTAAAAAACCCATGGCTTGCGCTCGAATAAAAGCATCAATATCCACTAATTTTAGACTATTTTTCTCAAAATAGTCGATATCATTGATATCATCAATAAAATGAGTTAAAACCGAAAAGTCAGTTCTGAGTCCGTTTTGGGTATGATTTTTTAGTGCATATGAAAAACGACTATTATTGGAATATTCATTGATGCCAATCATTCCTTCGTAATGAACCGATAAATCGGCGATGCCGGTTAAATCGGTACATTTGAATAAGTCGCCATATTCACCAATGATATTTGAATCAAAGTTTTTGGACAAAAAATTATTGTCAATCGGTTCAATGAAAGAATAGAAACCAAAACCAATGAGTGCTTCTCCAATTTGAAAATAAACCAGCCCATAAGATGCATTTGAGACTTTGATGCCCGCTTGACGATACAAATAATAAGAAAATGCTTCACTAATCATTGCACTGTCAGTTTGGGCGTCGATTGTTTTTGAGTATTCAAAATTGAGTTGATCTAGATTAAAGACTTCCCTTTTGTTTAAAACCCCGTATTCATTCGATTCTTTTGAATAATCAAAGGTTGCGTTAAATTGGAGTTGAAAAGAGGTTTGATAATAGACGGTTCTTCCCCGCCAATCGAGTAATCTTGGAATATTTCTTGACGT
>DIJY01000116.1:762-3755 GCA_002421405.1 Caryophanales bacterium UBA5632
GAATAAATCATGTCAACTTTATGCATGGTATTGTCTTGATAAGTTCCGTAAAGTGCAAAATAATCTTCCATTGAGGTTACGAGGTCATCAAAGACTTCATCTTCAAACACCACAGTAATCGTTTTATAATTGGTATTGTCAAATAGGGCTGCATAATCAACTTTTTGTTTACGGTTATTCGCTAATCTTGTTAAAGGGGTATAACCATCTGCGGCTGAAATATAATTATAATAACTCAATCCTAAAACACTCGTCACTAAGACGAAGGCGATTAAGATACGTTTTATAAAGAGCCACTTCATTAGTTACCTCCTAATTCAAATCTTGATAATAAGTCGCATAGGCCCGTGCATGTTTTATTTTTTCAGTGAAATAGGTGCTCGCTTTCATGTTTCGTAAGTTTAAATTAAACGTTTGAACGCCAAGATGGCCTTGCATAGTAATTTCGTTTTGATAAAGGGCTTGGGCCGTCATAAATTCATTATAGTAAGTTTGATAATTGAAAATACCATTTGTTTCGTCGGTATATTCAAGAATGTATTTTTCATAAATGTCTTTATACTCTGGGAAAGCTAAAACGTTTTTCACTAATACCAAGTCATTGGGTGAAAAATGCCACGGATTCGCTGAAGGATAATTATATAAGTCATGCGTGATTCCATAATCATTAAATGGATTCCAACCAAATCCTAAGGATTGGTCATGGTCGAAAGGAATATATATCGCTTGATTCTCATAGAAATAGAGGTAATAGTTATTTGCATCACCGCGGTAATCATCGGGATTACCGACTAAAAATCCCATCGCTAATGTTCTTAACCAAGTATCAACGTCCAATATATCCTCGAGCTTATTGCGATAACTCACTGTTTGCGAGAAATTATTTAATTCTTGGACAAAATAGGTAAAGCTAGAAAAGTCACTGGTCAATTTATTGGTTTTCAATTGATAGCTCAAACGGTATCCGTCATTAAAATTAGAGACGCCGACAGCGGCGGAAGCAGCGTTGACTTGTAAAGTAGCCGGCCCGTTTTCTTGCCAAACGCATTTATATAAATCACCGAGCGATCCATCAAAATTTTTACCAAAAACTCGTCTCGCAAAAACATCATCTAAAGGCTCGGTGACGGTAAACAAACCGTAAGGTACAAACGTTCCGTCAATATCAAAATAAATAATCGCTAAACTGGTATTGGGCGCAGGAATCCCCGCGGCTTTATAGAGGTCATAAGCCACCATTTCTGTGACTACTCCTGTATCATCGGGTTTAATCGCTTTAAAATTCAATTGTTCTAAATCAAACATTCTCCGTTCTTTTAAAACTTTATACTGGGTCGAATTATCAGGGTAATCGAACGTATCGTTAAATTCGAGTTGGAAGGAGACTTGTTGGTAACCGAGTACATTCCCTTTATTATCAAGCAATACCGGCAAGACACGCGTAAAAATATTGCCCTTAGTACGAAAACCGACTTCATTTAACTGCACCCGATTTCCATAGGAATCTTCGTATAAGATATCAACTTCCTGAATGGTATTATCACGGTAAGTTCCAAATTGATCCTTATAATTGATCATATCTTCGATGAGTTTGTCAAAATTGGCTTGAGAGAACGAAATAACAAAACGATGTTTTACGGCATTATCAAATAATGATTCATAACTCACCGGATTCATTTCATCGGTTGTTAACTCATCACTCGTCGTCGTAATGATTGTTGGCAAAGTGGTGGTATCACTACTGGTTGAGAGGGTTGTCAATTGACATCCCATGACAAAAACCACTAAAAAGGCCGTCATCAAGACGGCTGTTTTTTTAAACATTGAGAACGCCTTTTGCTTTGAGGTATTCACTAAAATCTTTGGGAATTCCAAGATTAAAATCGATGTCTTTTCCTGATATTGGATGTTTAAAGCCGATATGATTCATATAAAGATATAAATGTTCATTGACTTTCGCTTTTGGGTTATAAATATGATCGCCGACCAGCGGAAAGCCAAAATGAGCGAAATGTACGCGTATTTGATGGGTTTTTCCCGATTCCCGATTAATTTTAACAAGACTTTGAATTTTAAATTCTTTTTCAACGGTGAATTCAGTGACAGCGTCTTCACCGTCTTCTTTGACTTCGCGTTTCGGTGAATTATCCGAAGATTTACCGATGGGAAGATCAATGGTTAAAGTCTTATTCGGAACGATACCATCAATAATCGCGAAATATTCGCTTCTAATCTCGGTTTCAGATAATAAAAACTTGATGAAGCGGTTTTTCGCAATGAGAACTAAACCACCGGCATCGATGTCAAGACGATTCACATAATGAATTTTACTTTGAATTTTTTTGGTTTGATAATGGGTTAATAGTGCATTCGCTAACGTGTGCTCTGTATAGTTTTTGGTCACCATCAAAGGCATGCCATAAGGTTTATCAACAATCATGACGTAATCATCTTCAAAAACAATATTTAAAGCGATATCTTCAGGTAATACAGTTTCATCATATTCCTCATCTGGAATCCAAATGTGGAGGTTATCGCCTTTACGAACGGTATCGTTTTTTGTTTTTGGGTCGTTATTGACAACGATCTTCTGCAGATTGTTTTCAACTTCTATTAATTTTGAAGGAATTTTATTATCATGTAAAAAGTCTTTAATGGCCTGAGGTTTTAAGATTTTGTAGGTCAGTTCCATAGTATCACTTCCATTTCNNTTCTTTTCTATTATAACACAAAGGGAAGACGAATGTCGCCATTTATCTTCCCTAAAATGTGAGTGTTTTATCATTATTTGCTAAAAATTAGTTCATTTCGATTATATTGGCGATGGATCAATGTTTTAGATTTAAGTAGAATTCATACCAATTCAAAATTAAATCGGGATGAAATGGTTCTGATTTTGAAGTGACCATTGCTTCAAGAGCTTTAAATTCATTTTCGATGATTTCACTGAGGTGCCCGGAATAAGCCATCTGTAACTTATGACGCCTGTATTC
>DIJY01000075.1 GCA_002421405.1 Caryophanales bacterium UBA5632
AAATGAGACTGCGAAGTCTCATTTTATTATTTTGCTTGTTTCATTGAAGCCATCACTTGACGAACTTGTTTCTCAGAAGGGGTTCTACCCATTTGTGACATCATTGCACGAACCATTGCTTCGTTGATGGGCGGGTTCTTTTCTAAGTATGACTTGAAATACTTTCTGGAAAGGAAAAATCCAATGATCGCCCCAACCAAAAGTGTAACAATAGGCAAAACGATTTCTAACCACAGTGGCATCATGTTAATCACTCCTTTATACCCTTATAATTCTATCAAATCACCTTCAGTTAATCAAGATAAATCATCGAGAACTTGAGAACTCAGTACGACAATTTTCAATGTTCGATTAAATTGACCGGCTCCGTTGATTTTAAATATCGATTTTATGTTTACAAATTGGGTTTCATCATGTAAAATATGTGTGATAGAAGGATATAATATTAGGAGGAATTACCATGCCAAGAAAAATTCTCGATACTTGTATCGCTTGCGGTACTTGCAAAGCTAACTGCCCAGTTGACTGCATTACCGAAGGCGCGATTTATGTAATTGATCCAGATCAATGCATCGATTGTGGCGTTTGTGAAGTAAACTGCCCCGTCAACTGCATCATTACTGAATAACTATTTTTAAGAAATAAAAATTGCGGGATTCGCTCCCGCAATTTTTTTTATTTTTTAAAGTAAGATGCCACTTTCGATAACGAGTTAATCAAGACTAAATCTTCTTCAACTTTTAAATCCTCAAAAATAGCGTCAATCATTTTATCATGATATTCTTTATGGATTTTTAAGACTTCTAAGGCATTATCTTCAAGTTTCACAAGCACTTTTCGACGGTCTTCAGGTAATCGATATCGTGTCACATATCCCTTTTGGAACAGTGTATTAATCGCGGTTGTTAAAGAACCGACCGTAATTCCAAGTTTTTGTGCAACAAACGACATTGAAGGTTCATTAACAAACTGAATTGCTTCAAGGACATGGACTTCGTTCATTGATAAAGTGACACCCGCTTGTTTCAATTCCTCACTTTCAATCGCTAAAATACGATTGAAAATGTCAACCAAGAGTTCGTTGATAAGAATTTTTGCCTCACTCATAAATCCTCCTATTTAACTTCGATGTACCCAAGCCCCATGGTTCCTGGGCCAGCATGGCAACCAACAACGGGGGTCAACGGAACCAATTTAATATCTTTAATTTCAGGATCTTCCATCATTTTATCCTTTAAATCGGCAGCTTCATCAAAGTTATTTGTATAAATAATGAATATTTCAACTTTTTTGCCATTAATTTCTTCCATAAATTTCTTTAACATCAAATCTCTAGCTTTTTGAGTGGTTCGGATTTTATCAACCGTCACTACTTTTCCTTCTTTACTAACTTCAAGAAGTGGTTTTAATTTTAGCATTGTACCAAAAAAACCAGCAGCGTTTGATAAACGACCATTTTTAACTAAAAAGTGTAATGTTTCAACGGTGAAATAAATATGATGATGATCGCGAATATATTCAAGTTCAGTTAAAATTTCTTGAACCGATTTACCGGCGTCTGACATTTTAAGTGCTGTGAATGCCATTTTAGCTTCTACGGCTGATAAAGTGCGAGAATCAAAGACATGAACAGGCGTATCTTCCATCATTTTGGCGGCTAAAACTGCATTTTGATACGTTCCTGATAGATGTGAAGAAATGGAAATGCAGATGATTTCGTCATAGCCATCGGCTTTCATTTCTTCGAACATTTTTAAGATAGCTCCGGTGCTTGTTTGAGCCGTATGAACATCGATATTAGGACGTTCAACCAAGGTTTTATAGAAATCATCAGCGTTGATTTCGATAAAATCTTCATATTCTTTTTCTTCTACAATCAATAACGAACGATAAACTCTAATTCTTTTGTCATGAACCGCGTAGTCAATTCCACTGTTACCACATACTGCAATACCAATTTTACTCATCATTAATCTCCTCAAATTGTTTTAAGTTCAAATGTTTTGAATATCAAACAATAATATAACATAGGTTCGATTGAATTACAAGTAAAATATATTAATACAGCATTACAATCGCTAATTATTAATTTATAAAGTCGTATATGGGTTTGAATCAACCGCGGAGATGATAACGGTCACTTCAGAAAACATTGTTTCAAGGTCGTTTGCTACCGCTTTTTTAAATACTTTTTCAGCGTAATGACCCACGTCAATGACATTGAGTCCCATTTGAATACAGTCTAACGCGGTATGATATGTGACATCGCCTGTGAGATAGACATCACAATTTTGCTTTTTGGCTTGACCCACATGATTCGAACCGCTACCCCCAGAGACACCGACCACTGAAACAACTTTATTGGTTGTTCCAATGAAACGGACACTATCAAGATTCAGGACAGTTTTCACTTTTTGAATGAAATCGATCATGTTCATTGGATTGATTTCGCCAAAGCGACCAATACCATCAATGGAATCCAGTAGTTTTGAATTTTTTATTTCTAGCAAATCAGCAAGAACATCGTTCATTCCGCCTTCAGCTAAGTCATAATTGGTATGCATTGAATACAACGCGATATCATGTTTAATCATCTTGTTAATCATCCATCCACGGGGGGATTCGATAGCAACCGATGTCAATGGTTTAAAAATTAAGGGATGATGGCTGATGATTAAATCTGCTTTTTTATCGATGGCTTCATTAATCACTTCTTTGGTCACATCAAGCGTCACCAAAATTGTTTTTACTTTGCGATTTAATGACCCCACTTGAAGACCAACATTATCCCATTCATAGGCAAGCTCTTTTGGATATTTAGTTTCTAAATATTTAACAATTTCAATTGAGTTCATCGAAAAACGCCTCGCAATTCACTTATTTTAGCTTGAATTTCTTTTTTTGATTTTTCTGATGCATTGTCTAAACTTTTCATGAGTTTATCGATTTCATGATTCACAAATTCAAGCATTTCTTTGGATTGCCTTTGAATATTCAAAGGACCAAAAGTTGCTTCTTGGATATCAAGATGCATGGTTCCCTTCACTGCTTTGATGATTTGATAATAATGTCCATGATCTTTGATGAATGCTTCATCATCAATTCGATAACCATTCTTTTCAAGAAAATATCTGACTTGTTTCGCTTCCGAATTGGGTCCTAACACTAAAAGAGAGATTCCCTCAAGCGACCCTTTTTCAAGAATTTGAACCATCACTTCTCCGCCCATACCCAAGATGGAAATGGCATCGACGGAAGGCGGTAAATCTTCAATTCCATCTTTGAGTCTTGTCTCAATCAAATGTGATAATTGAGATATTTCAATATTGCTTTTCGCTTTGATATAAGGTTCTAATTTATTATCAGAGGCAATAGCTTTCGAAACAACACCCGTTTTAATCGCTTCGATAGGAAGATAACCATGATCACAACCGATGTCAGCAAAAAAAGTCGCGCCACGAAGAAAAGACAAGGCGACATGAAGTCGCTTGCTTAAGGGAGCCATTATTTGCCGTTTGTGAAATCCTTCAGTTTCTTACTACGAGAAGGATGACGTAATTTACGTAAAGCTTTTGCTTCGATTTGTCTGATTCTCTCGCGGGTGACGCCAAACTCTTTACCTACTTCTTCTAAGGTACGAGTCCGACCGTCTAATAAACCAAAACGCATTCTTAAGACTTTTT
>DIJY01000107.1 GCA_002421405.1 Caryophanales bacterium UBA5632
GGTTTCATCAAACATTAATTTGACGGTGTCACCAATTGACACCATCTCTTTATTGATTTCTTCCCCTGACATCGAAACGAATCCACCAAATGGAAAAGCACGGATTGAAAAGGTTGTTTCACCTTTTTTCTTACTCCAAATACGCGGTCCCATGCCAAAAGAAAATTCATGACAAAGAATGCCAGCTTTTTTCGCAAAGTAAAAATGGCCTAATTCATGAATGCAAATGACGATTGATAGAACAATAACGAATAGTAATATATTTCCCAGTACTGATAATATTGCCATAATTTATCCTAACCCTTCTTGTAGCGTTGATAAATAACATTTTTAACCGATTCATCGGTATGAATTAGTTGTTCCAAAGTCGGATTTTGTATCCATGGTGTTTCGCTCATCGCCTCACCGATAATCGTTTCAATTGTTAAAAAACTAATTTGATAATGTAAAAACAAGTCAACTGCTGCTTCGTTTGCTGCATTTAGGATTGCACATGCATTTCCACCTTGATTGAGTGCAAGGTAAGCATATTTTAAGCATGGATATCGGTCGAGACTCACATCTTCAAACGATAATTTGCCAATTTTTGCAAGATTTAAAGATCGAACCGGATTATCGACTCTTGATGGATAAAATAACGCATAGGATATTGGTAACCGCATATCATGATCGGATAATTGCGCGATGATTGAATGATCATTAAATTCAACCATTGAATGAATGATACTTTCCCTGTGAATAATCGTTTCGATTTTATCGGGAGCAATATGAAATAAATGATAAGCTTCAATCACTTCAAACCCTTTATTCATCATCGTCGCTGAATCAATCGTAATTTTATTACCCATGGACCAATTAGGATGTTTTAGAGCCGCTTCTACCGTCACTGTTTCTAAATGACTTCTGAGGTAATCTCTAAAAGTTCCACCACTCGCCGTGATGATTAAACGCTTAATTGATTTTGGCGATTCGCCATTGAGGCATTGCCAAATAGCAGAATGTTCAGAATCAATGGGATAGAGAGTCACATGGTTTTCATTGAGTAATTGGTTAATAATGTCGCCAGCAACAACCAACGTTTCTTTGTTCGCTAATGCGATGTCTCTTTTTATCTTTATCGCTTCTACCGTTGGGATGAGCCCGCTGATACCAACCAGAGCATTGACTAAAAGTGTGTTGCGATGGTCTTGATTCCAAGTCGCTGCGGTGATAAGGCCAAGCGCTCCAAATCCAATTGAAAGGCTGGGGTAGTCTGTTTTTAAGGCTTGGGCGACGCTTTCTTCACCGACGCAGACAAATTCAGGATGAAATTCATCAATGAGATGTCTTAAGGCTTCGATTCGATGATTCGCTGTCATCGTAACAACTTTAAACATTGCAGGATGTTGTTTGATAATGTCGAGGACTTGAGTTCCGATTGAACCCGTCGCTCCTAATAAATAAAGTTCCTTCATATTAGATCGTTCCTAACAAAATCAGGATGAATAGTAAATGAATTGCGGCAAACATCGAAGAATCAAAACGATCTAAGATTCCACCGTGTCCGGGGAAAAGGTTAGAATAATCTTTGATTTCATGGGCGCGTTTGAATTTTGAAGCAACTAAATCGCCAATTTGACCAATAATCGATAATAATGCAGAGACGATTAGGTAGATCCATATTGAATAACCATCCCCAAATACTTCAAAGAAATATCCAAATAAAGTACCAATGACCATCCCAAATACAAGCCCTGAAATCGAACCTTCAACACTTTTTTTAGGACTAATTTTTGGTGCGATTTTATGTTTTCCAAAGCGGATGCCAAAGAAATAGGCGGCTGTATCGGTAATCATAACGACCACTAATAGATAAAGCACATGCATCAATCCGATATTTCTCAAATATGCGAACGCTGCAAACCCAAGACTCGTATACAGAATCGTTAAGAGGACGTTGCCAAAATCAGAATAATTAAAATCATCAATCAAAACCATCATCACTGAGTAAATAAGCATGATTCCGATCACTAATAGCAATAAATTGATGGGATTAATCCCATAACTTGAAATGCCCAATACCATCAGAAACATAAAAGCGCTCAAGAAGACAGTTAGTAGATCAATCCACTTTGGCAAGCAATGATGTTTCGAAAGCATTTTTCTAAATTCATATGCGGCACCAATCGTAAGCAGCAAACAAAAACCACTGAAGATAAAAAAATGATGACCGAAGATCAGAATCGGAATCATGACAATTGCCATGAGCAAGCCGGTAATAAATCGTTGATTCATAATCTCACCCCTTGATTGCGCCAAAACGGCGTTGCCGTTTCGAATAGGATTCAAATGCTTTTATTAATTCTGTTTTACCAAATGCTGGCCAATGAACGCTCGTAAAATAAAACTCGGCGTAGGCCGCTTGCCAAAGCAAGAAATTCGACAATCGTAATTCGCCTGAGGTTCTTATCAACAAATCAAGCGGGGGAAGATCTTTCGTATATAAATGACTCGATATCATTTCTGAAGTGATATCTTTCGGTTCAATGATTCCGTTTTTGACATCTTCCGAAATTGCTTGAACGGCTTCAGTGATTTCGGTATAAGAACCGTAATCAAAACAAATGTTCAACGTTAATCCGCTTCGATCTTTCGAGCGGTTTGTTATCCGTTCTAAAATCTCAAGGTTTTCATCCGATAACTTTGATTTTCGACCACTGAACATAATCTTGATATCATACTTTTCAAAATCTGCCGAAAACTTCTTTTCAAATTCTGATGGCAATGTCATCAAATATTCAACTTCAGATTTTGGTCGGTTCCAGTTTTCAGTCGAGAATGCATAAACAGAAAGGGCTTCTACCCCCATCGATTGGCAAAGCAACGCGACTTTCTTAATATTTTCGATACCGACTTGATGGCCTTGTGTCCTTGACAGTCCTCTGGCTTTCGCCCAACGACCGTTGCCATCTAGTATAATCGCTAAATGTTTTGGAATTGTGATTGTTTTGACTTTTTTTAAGAACATACGACACACCTCAACAATTTCAAATCAATTATACACTATTCTAAGCTTTTTTTCTATCATTGTCGATTCTCAAAAAAATAAGACTAGCGAACTAGTCTTATATATGCATGATTTCGGCTTCTTTTTCGCGGAAATTTAGATCGATTTTCGCAATGAATTTATCCGTTAATTTTTGAACCTCTTCTTGCCAATAAACAGAATCATCTTCGGATAATTTTTTATCTTTTTCTAGTTTTTTGATATCAGAGATTGCATCTCTTCGAATATTTCTCATGGCAACTTTATTGTCTTCTGACATCTTATGAATTGTTTTAACCGCTTCTTTTCGACGTTCTTCCGTCATTTGTGGTAAAACGATACGAATTCCAACACCATCATTATTGGGTGTAACACCTAAATTCGCTGCTAAAATCGCTTTTTCAATTTTCACTAATAATGATTTATCATAAGGTTTGATATAAAGTTGATTTCCTTCTGGAACGGAAATAGAAGCCACCTGATTGATGGGGCTTTCAGCACCGTAATAATCTACGGTTACCCGTTCAAACATCTTAGGATTCGCTCTTCCGCTTCTGACAGTTGTAAATTCACGGTGTAAAGCGTTTAAGCTATGTTCCATCCGTTCTTCTGCATCCATTAAAATCATTTCTGGCATAAGTTTATCCTCCTAATATTATTTTTTGATGATTGTTCCAATATCTTCGCCTAAGATTGCGCGTTTAATATTACCGGGAACATTCATATCAAAGACACAAATATCAATGTTGTTATCATGGCAAAGTGCCGCAGCCGTCGAATCCATGACATGAAGTTGTTTTTGTAATACATCTTGGTGCGTCAAATGATCAATTTTTTTTGCGGATGGATTATTTCTTGGATCCGAATCATAGACGCCATCAATTCCATTTTTAGCCATATAGATGATGGAAGCATCGACTTCCGCAGCTCTTAAAGCAGCGGTCGTATCGGTTGAGAAGTAAGGGTTACCCGTTCCGCCACCAAAGATGACAATGCGGTTCTTCTCGAGATGAGAAATGGCTTTTCTTTGAATATACGGTTCACAAACTTGAGGAATATTGATTGAAGACATAACACGTGTATCGACGCCAAGTGATTCTAAAGAACTTTGGAGTGCGAGTGAATTGATGATTGTTCCAATCATACCCATGTAATCAGCGCTTGAACGTTCAATTCCCATTTCTGTTGCTAAACGTCCACGGAAGATATTCCCACCACCAATGACAATCCCGATTTCACAAAGATCTAAATCATAGGCATCTTTGATCTCATGTGCGATTTTTTTGACAACCAGTGGATCAATCCCAATCCCCGATTTTCCCGCCAAAGCTTCGCCACTCAATTTAATCATTACCACTTTTTTCATCTATAAATCCCCCTTTGTTATGAAATAAAGGACACAAAAAAGTGTCCTCAATTGGTATTATTTTACAGCAGCCATGACTTCTTCAGCGAAGTTTTCTTCTTTCTTTTCAATGCCTTCACCAACTGCTAAACGTCTAAATAAAGCGATTGAACCGCCTTTGCCTTTCACATAGGCTTCGACAGATAAATCTGGGCTTTTAACAAACGCTTGGTATAACAAACAAATTTCTTTCATGTTTTTATTTAAACGGCCTTCAATCATCTTTAAAACGATTGCTTCAGGTTTTGGTTTGTCAGATTCAGCGTTTTCATTGAGAGCGGTTTTGGTTAAAACGTCACGTTCATGCGCTAATTCTGCTTCTGAAATATCTGAAGAGGATAAGAAACGAGGACTCATTGCTGCAACATGCATTGCAACGTCTTTCGCAGCTTCGTCACTTGAACCGTTTAAGATGCTTAAAGAAACAATTTTTCCACCCATATGTGAATAAGAACCAAATACTTGGCTATCCGTCTTATGAAGTACTTCTACGTTTCTTAATGAGATTTTTTCACCAATGCCAGAAACTGCTTCTAATAAAAGTTCGTTTAAGGTCTTGCCATTGGTTACGATTTCTAAAGCGGCTTCCGTCGTGGTCACATTTGAAGCAGCGATAATTTGACCGACAGTTTCAACGAGGTTGGTAAATCTTTCATTATTTGCGACGAAGTCGGTTTCACAATTCAATTCAAAAAGTGTGGCTTTATTGCCAGTAATTACTATTTTAGCAACGCCTTCAGCAGCGATTCTTGAAGCTTTCTTTTCTGCTTTTGCGATACCTTTTTCTCTTAACCAGTCAATTGCTAAAGCGATGTCGCCTTCGGTAGCAACTAAAGCTTTTTTGCAATCCATCATGCCTGCGCCAGTCTTGTCGCGCAATTCTTTCACTAAACTTGCAGTGATATCCATAAATAAATCCTCCTGATTACACTAATATAATATTAGCATAAATAATTTTTATTCACAATGCTATTTTTACAAAAATAGGAGGCTAAACTAGCCCCCTATTTGGCTTTATTTCAAGGCGTCAATTAGTTCGGCTTTACG
>DIJY01000004.1 GCA_002421405.1 Caryophanales bacterium UBA5632
TTGTAACAACTAAATATCTTGGAATAGCAACGGCAGTCGCAACGAACATCAAAGCTGTTTGGTTGATAGAAAATAAGGTTTTCTTCGCTCTAAAATTCTTTTTGGAAAGTGCATACCCCGTTGCGAGCGTAATTAATATCGTTAATAAAATCGTCGCGACGGTAATGAAGATGGAATTGAAGAAATAGCGAGTCATCGGCACTCCGGTACCAGAAGCCGTTCGAAATAATCTTGCAAAGTTATTCAACGTCGGATTCGACACAAAGAACCTTGGTGGGAATAAGAACAACTCCGATAACGGTTTAAATGCTTGGCTGACGACGTATAGAACCGGTAAAAGCATAAATAAACCAATTGGAACGAGTAAAATATAAAATTTTAATTGTGATTTATGGAAGGATTTCGGATTAATTTGGGTCCCTAAGAAACTAGCCATCTTCTATCACCGATCCCTTTCGCCGAATAAGCGGTAAGCGACTCTTGAGAACATCAAAATCAATAACAAGAGCAACACTGACAACGCTGCCGCATATCCCATTTCATACCGAATAAAACCATAATCATCGATATGGTTTACAATTAATTGACCTGCATATTGTGGGGTCGGATTTGAACCTGATAATGCAACACCGATACCGCCGGCATTGAAAGCACCGACAATCGCCATCACAGCACCGAATAACATTTGCGGTTTCATCGATGGAATAGTAATGTAGAAGATTTCTTGAAGTCGATTTTTAATGCCGTCGATATAAGCCGCTTCATACATTTCGCGGTTGACATTTAAAATCCCTGCAAGCATTGATAAGAACCCAATCCCCATGGAACTCCATAAGGTTACGAAAATCATGATGCTCATCAAATAATCGCCAGATTGAAGAAAGTCAATGGGTGTATTCACGAAGCCCAAGTCAAGAAATATCGCATTGATATAACCGGATTTATCGCCAGAAAATAAAGTTCTAAAGATTACACCGGTTAATACGCCACCCAGCATCGAAGGGGTATAAAGGGCTAATGCTAAAAACTTTCTTGGCGTTGCTTGAATTTGTGAAAGCATCCAAGCCATGAGGAACGATAAAGCATAGCCACCAGGACCAGTGATGATTGCGTATTTTAATGTGTTTGGCAAAACGTAACGCAAAAAGATTTCATCTTGCGTTAAAATCATGATGTAATTGTAAAATCCACCCATTTTAGCGAAAACTGGCATTTCAATCACATTGAAGTAAGTGAATGAAAGACCCATCGCCACCAATACTGGGATAACAATGAATAAAGTGAATAAAATGATATAGGGTGCCAGTAAGAGAACGGTTGACATTTTGTCTTTGTCAACTTTTTCCCAGGCGGGTTGAATTTTAGTTTGATAGAATTTTTTAAGTTTGTTTTCTTTCTTTTCAATCTTATTTTCTGCCATCATCATGCCCCACCTCCCGCATTATCGATTTGTAGTTGAATCCATTTAATATCTCGAACTGTGAATGGTTTTAATATTTCACCTTTTTCGTTAAGATATCCAAATTCAATCATTTTCTTTGTGATTTCACGATTGATTTTTAAGACTTGATCATCAATCGCTACGCGAATAGGCGTGCCATCAAAAGTCACTTTATTCCAAATATCAGATAAACCACGTTCAAGCAAATATTGTCCAGGCGTTCTTGGAATATCAGCAAGCCATTTGACTTGTTCGATAATGACAGCTTTATCCGTAGAATCGATTGGCGAGTTCTCAACGGCTTGAATATTACCGGATAACCAAACAAATTCTGGACCATAAGTAGATTGGAGGGCGAAGGCGAATTCAGATTGCGTTTCGGCAGACATCCACCATTTTAAGAATTCCCACGAATGAGCTTTCTTCGTAGTGTCATCAGACTTGAACATCACGGCGCCAGAACCGTTGGCGATATACCAACGCTGAACATCGCCTTCGCTATTTTTAACACCAGGATAAGGCGCTAATGCCCATTGACCGGTGAGTTCGGGAGCGGCATTTTTTAAGGTTAGGTACGTTCCAAAATCGATGATTCCGATGGGAAGTGTATTATACCTAAATGAGTTATAGAAACTCGCAACATAGGAAGGTAAACTATAAGTAGTATATAAATCAGAAAGTAATTTAAGTCCTTTATATGAGTTTTCTGAACTAATCGACGTTGTTAATCCATCAGTTGCATAAACTGCTCCATCGTATTGATAGATGAGTGCTGAAGTTTGGTAGAACCATTTTAAGGAGGTTCCGCCACTGGTAGGATAATAAAAATTCATGCCATAACGTTGAAGCGTTGGGAGCATGTCGATGACATCATCCCACGTGTCTGGAATTTCTAAATTTAAAGCCTTCATCGTATCGATGCGGTAAACCAAGGCGTGGAATTCTAAAGTTTCTGGAAGCGCATAAACCCCATCATCTAAAACATATGGGATGAATGCCCCTGGCGCAAAATCACTCGCAATGGTCCAAAAATCTTCAAACTCAGTCATGTCTTGCAATGCACCACGGATTGCTAAATCAAAGGGCATATAAGAAGCCAATCCTAAAGCAATATCCGGCGTCTTGCCCGCTGCGTTTGCTAAGATCAGTTTACTGGCATCTGGCATAATGGAAATTTTGATTTTAATGTCTGAATTCGCGAACGCTTGGTCCGCCATTTTTTGCATTAGGTCAACATAGATTAACGAACGATTGACCCAAATATTAATTGCTTCTGGATCATCAACGGTAATATACTTCTTTTTTGTGAATGAAGCAAAGAAGGTACGAATAGAATTACCCGTTTTTTGGAAGACGTTTGCATTTGGATTTGAAAGTTCTTCATCGTTAAATACGGTAAAGCTATCGAGGTATAACGGTTGATTTGAAATAGCCGTTAAGGAATCACCCAGCATTTGTGTCACGGATCCAACCCCACTATAAAGTGTTGGCAGATAAATCGGAATCTTATTCGGTTCTAACCGGATTTTATCGAGTGAGGCTACCGCTGTTTTCAAAAAAGCTAAGGAAGCAGATAAGTCTTGTTTATCTGTATAGTCACTTAATGAAACAATCGTATGACGAATGATAATGTCATAAGCCCATAAATAACTAATTGTTTCCGGAATATATTGGGTAAAATTCCACTGACGGTCAATATCAATCGTGACCCCTGTTATTTTTAAGATATTTAGTGCGAAAGCATTGATATGATCGACTAACAATTGAATATCGCGTAATTGTGATTTGACAGGTTCGACAACAGCGCGGAAAGAAATTGTATGAGTTCCAGCAGTCAAAAAGAAATTAAAGTTTTCGGTTTCGTTTCCTAAAACTTCATTTTCCCAGTTTGCACTTCCAGTTTCTTTGAATTCATAATAAGCTAATTCTTCAAAAGGAATGACATTATCGATTTCAATGGCACGGAAAACGGAAAATTCGTTTTTATCATTGAGATAATGCAATGAGATTTGGTAATTTCCTGTTTCGGTAACGGTGAATGAATAAGTAACTTCTTGACCCGAACGATACCAGGCAGCACCATTAATCACGTTTAATTTCTTATCGATTGCATCAAAAGGCGTGACTGAAGGTGATTGGAATGCATAAAGACGAACATATGAACTGTTCTTTTCAATGTATTGAGTTGCATTGATTTCAATAATATTTTTAGGTGATGGCGCATCATCGTGAAGTTCTTTGTATGCATTATATGAGGATCTCACCACAGGCGCAACCACCGTCATATCACCAAAGAGCACATCGCCGTTCATAATGTTGACAACTTCAATGACATTATCTCCCGCTTGTAATTCGAATAACAAAGGATTCGTCGTTGAATAGGTATTGTTATAGAGTGGGAGATTTCGCCATTCAGTCACTCTCATCTGACTAGGTAATGATTCATCTCCATAGGTATCTAAAACAAAGTCTTTAGAATCATCCGTCCATACTAAAGGAACATCAACGGTTTTCGCATCATCAAACTGATAGATGCCGTTCACTTTTATACCGATTGTTAAGTTATTTAAAACATTGGGAAGGACATAATAGTCGACCGCAAGATGGTAAAGACCCGCTTGTGTTACATTCACTTCGTATTCTGCTGTTCCTGCAGATTTAAGATTCACCGCTTTTGTTCCTAAGTAGTTATAATCTTCAATTGTAGCAGCCGTATTGAGTAATGCAGTTTTATCGGTTAGGCCATACGTTATCGGATAATCATCCAAAAAACTCACGTATGAGTAACGGGTAATATACTCATCGCTTCCCTTGATAATTGCTAGAGCTTCTTCGTATAATTCATCCGTCACTTCTTCTTTCCAAGCTTGATAATCAGAACGAGCGAAAGGGTTATTAAACAAAAGCATAAATAACACTCCGAGGATGAAGATCAAGATGAGCGGTTTGATCAATCGTTTTAAATTCATAAAAGCCCTCCGTGTTCCCAGAAAAACTGGTAATTTTCGAATATGTAAACCGTATCATACGGCACAATTATATCATAACTCTAAGAGTTATGCCAAGAGATATATAAAGAAAAGGTGTGCTTTTTGGGCACACCTTCAAGTAATTTTTTATTCGAAATCGGAGTCTTGATAACCGTAGTATAACTTCATACCGTTTTTGAGTTTTGTGAAGGCTTGAGCATATCGATCATTGATCAATGTATTCCAAGTCGGAAGCAATGATAGAATCGAACTTTCGAAGTCGGCGTCAAATTTAGCTTTACCGCCGTTGATATCCGAATTCCAATAATTTTGCCATTCATATTGAATGTCTTGGCGAGAACCTTCAGAAGAATAGTACCATGGGAATGCTTTATCGGAAACATCCCAGAAATCACCAGCTTTGTAAATTCTTAAGACTTCTTGGAACCCTGGCATTAAGTATTCTTCATCTTCATTTAAAGCACCGAAACGTTGATGTTTCGTTGGTGTATACCAATGTTGCATTTGCGCATCAAACATCGGGCCTTGAACGATTGGCATTGAATCATTTAGCGCTGATGAGTAGCCATTTGAACCTGCATCATAGAATAATTGAGCTGCTCTAGCTGCGAATGAACGAGAGTCTGCGCACCAGAAAATACCAAAAGTATAAGCAACTTGAATCATGAGTTCTTCTTGTGCTGTACATCCTAGATCGCCATCATCGATACAGTAGTTGTAAATTGCCATTGGGTCTAATACTAGTCCGATTGTTGCATCTTGGTAATCGGTCGCTGGACGTGGATAGATATCCCAATCATCGATATTACAAACAGCCCACCAGTTAGGATTTGTTTCGGCGCAATCGCCCATCATCCACGGTTGTGCTTCAAGTGTTAGCAAACGGCCTTGGCGGAATAAATGATAATCCCAAGATCCTGCAGTTGAGAATAAGGTGTGAACGGGTCCGGTAGCGGCATTTTCACCAAGTACTAGTGTTTCTTTATCTAAGTTACCATACATTGAACCATCAACCCATTCGTGGATATAACCAATCATGCTACGAACTTCACTCGAATTAATATTAAGAATTGAAGTTCCGCTGGTATAATTTAACATTTGTTGACGAATCGTTGTCGTTCCGGTGTTGATGAATGCTAAAGGCGTGTCCATTGCACCATAGTATTGGTTATCTGGATCATTATCGTAGTTAGCCGTAAAATCAGTATATTCATCAATATCCCAATCAAAACCAGGCACTTCAATACCATTGGCATCTGCTAAGGATTTATTAACGTATACACCCCAAGGAAGAATATATTGTGGAAGACCAGCTTGGAATCCATAATAATTCATCATCGCCATAATCGATGGATTGACTTGTTGGTAAAGTGGATCATCTGAAAAGCGAGAAATGTCAGCAACGAGACCTTTTGAAACGTCTCCAGATAAATCAACTGATGCCCATAAAGCTGGGAATCGTCCATTATCATCGCGATAAGTTTCTAAGACTTGGTTCCATAGCCCACCAGGGTCACCCGATTTAAAATAACCGTTAATTTTAACGTTTGGATAAATTTGGTTAAAAGCTTTGGCAACTGCATAAGCAGCGGCGTTGTTTTGAGCTAATAAATCGTCTGGTGTGTAATTTTGATGTCCCATATCATACAAGGTAGAACCATCACCACTCCACAAAACGATATCGATTTCAGCTACAACATTGGTATCAAGTCCTGTATCGGATTCGATATTGGTTAGATTAGCTGTTGTCGTTGTCGTTGTTGATCCTGACGTTGTCGTCGTTGTCGTCGACGTCGATGACGAAGAAATAGTTGTCGTTTTTTCATTACAACCAATCATTGCGACCAACAAAACTAAAGCCATCATGACTGACAAAAGTTTTTTCATTTTTTTCCTCCTATTATTTTTTTGTATATATCGAAATAATTTTATCATATAGATAAAGCGTTTTCAATACTTTTTATGTAAATGGTTACATAATTTTTATTGTTCAGTAAATCATAATTTCAATAATATTTTATATTGCATTAAGAAATGCTTCAATTTCAGAAATTTCTTTACCTAATTCATTCATAATCCTTCTTATGATTCGCTCCATCGGTTCTTCATATTCATAAAAATGTATTTTTCTGTTATGAACAAGAAAATCATGAATTCTTATTTCATCTTTTGAACTGTTAATCCAAGCTTTGACGGGTTGATCCAGCGTTAAGGGCATTGATGTAATGTCCATCGATTCAAAATGAATCAACTGTTTCGTAATAATATCTTGAACTGAAGTGCCAATATGAACCTCATAATCACCCTTTTCAACAAGAAATTGACCAAACTCAGGATAAAACCCTGCAAAATCATAATCATGAAGAATTATTTCAAAAGTTGAGGTCTTTTTGGGTTCAATCATTCTTTTTGCAAATCCTTTTAGCAATTTGTTAGGATTAGGACGATTAGTATTCAACGTTTTAACATAAACTTGCAACGTTTCCATTCCTGAAATTGAGCCCGTATTTTTCACATCGACTCGGATGATCAGCGTATCGCCATTGACTAATTCTTTTTTTGAGAAACGGACGTTTGAATACTCAAAAGTCGTATAACTTAATCCGAACCCAAATGGAAATGAAACCGGTATTTTGTGAGTATCAAAGAAACGATACCCTGTATCAAATCCTTCTGTGTAATCCGTATGAAGGCCTTTGCCGGGGAAAGATGAATACGTTGATGTATTCTCAATTTGGTATGGGAAAGTCTCTGACAATTTTCCAGAAGGGTTGACCTCACCAAAAATAATCTTTGCGATGGCTTTTCCCGATGCAGAACCTAAGAACCATGATTGAACAAAAGCTTTAACATCGTCAATGAATTCTCTTACTTCAATTGCGGAACCAGAATTGTTAATGATTGCAACATTTTTATTGATTGTGGTAACCTCTTTAATAAATATGATTTGTTCACTCGGCAGCAACAAATTCAATCGATCATCGCCTTCGTGTTCAATTTCAGTTGTGGTTCCCGTAAAAATTAAGACTTTATCAGCTTTTTGAATTGCATCGATTGACGCTTCTGTTAATTGATAGTTTTCAAAATACAGTGTTTGCGTATAATGATTGATTTCATCCAAAGGAATCTCGGTTTTATACGCCAGCAGTTCAGAACTTCCGCCCCCATGCGTTCTAGGGTGTTTTGCATAGGTTCCTAAAACAACAATCGAGTCCTTTTTTGACAGGGGAAGAAAAGCATCATCGTTCTTTAAAAGAACAATTCCTTCTTCTGCAACGCTTTGAGCCACTTGATGGTTCATCTCAAAATCGGTTTGCTTGCCATGATTAGGATTATTCAGCATCCATTCGTAGGCTTTTAAAATTAGTTGAACTGCTGCATCAATAACATGAATTGGATAGAGACCCTTTTTGACATCCTCAATAAATGATTTCGTCCATTCTGCCTGTGGCATTTCAATATCCATCCCGGCGAAAACGGAAGCTCTTTTGTTTTGAACTCCACCCCAGTCCGAAATGGCTATGCCTTCATATCCCCAATCTTCGCGTAGTAATTTAGTTAACGTCTCAGAATTTTCACAAGCATAAATCCCATTCACTTTGTTATAAGCCGCCATGATTGTTAAGGGTTTGGCATCTTTGATGATGCGCTCAAAAGGATAAGCATAGAGTTCTCGAAACGTTCTTTCATCAATATTTGAAGAAATAAATCGTCTTAAGGTCTCTTGTTCATTTAAAACAAAATGTTTGAGTGAAGTCCCAACCCCTTGTGATTGGACGCCTTTGACAAAACAAGTTCCTAATTTTGCAGTTAACACGGGATCCTCAGAATAATATTCAAAATTACGCCCCCCTAAGGGACTTCTTTTGCCATTCACTCCAGGTCCTAATACAACATCAACCTTGTAATGATTGCACTCTTTCGCAATCGTTTCACCCACTTCTTGAATTAAAGTTTCATTCCACGTTGAAGCCATGCATGAAGCGGAAGGAAAAGCAGTTGCCGGTGCTTTTGTTTTCGGATAGCCTTGCGATTCGGAAAAATCATAATAGGCACGGATGCCATGCGGTCCATCCGAGACGATAAAATCACGAATGCCGAGTCGTTTGATGCCATTAAAGAACCATAGTTTCTTACCAGAAAGTAAAGTTGCCTTTTCTTCTAGTGTCATTTCCTTGAGGATTTTATTAATATCCACATTAGTCCTCCTTATAAGATAATCCGTAACCAAATGGAAATTGAATTAAACTTTCATTATAAATTGCTGAATTGCTATTCATACCCAATGCACTTGCATATTTAGGCCAAGTTACCGGTAGTTTTCCAGTAAAATCATAATCACCATAGATGACATCGGTAATTCCAAGACCCGCTTCAGAACCCGGTAACCAGCATGCCACAAACGCATCAAAATAGGGTAGATGCTGACTGATAATCAGGGGTCTTCCGGAAAGTAATAGACCGATGACGGTTTTTCCCATGCTTTTTGCCATCATCGCTTGATTAATCGCATCTTGGTTACCACTATCAGCGGTCGTTCCCGTTAAGGTTGGGTTAAGATTATCCCCTAACATTTCAGCGTAAGGCCTTTCTGATAAGACAACGATAACGATATCTGCATTTTCAATATTAGTATAAACGGTTGCGCTATTGGCCCCTGCCACTTGGCGAAATCCACCAATAATCGTGGTACCTCTTGTTAATTTGGGGTCATCATCACCTTGCCAAGAAATGGTCCAACCACCGGTTTGTAACCCAACGTTGGCTGCACCATTGCCAATGACAGCGACATTATCCGTCTTCTTGAGTGGCAATGCATTATTTTCATTTTTAAGTAAAACTAAAGATTTTCTTACAGCTTCTCTCGCAACGGTTTTGTTTTCAAAGGTTGCGAACCCATCATCGTAAGATATTCGATAATACTCCCCCGTTGATTCATTATAGAAATCATCATGGAATAATCCCATTTTGTATTTGATTACAAGAATTCTTCTGACCGCATCATTGATACGATCCATCGAAATCGCTTCATTTTGAACTGCTAATTTAAGATTCGCAATCGTGTCTCTCCATGTATAAGGTTCCATCAGCATATCAACGCCAGCATTCACAGCGGTCACGATTTGCGTGTAATAATCACCTGGTAATTGTTTGATGGCATCATAGTCAGAAATGACATAGCCCTCAAATCCGAGTTCTTCTTTTAATACATCGTTAATCCAATAGGAGCTTCCATGCATTTTTTGACCATTGATCGAACTATAAGAAATCATGACCGTATAAATACCGGCCTCAATCGCAGCGATATAAGGATCCAAATGAATTGCACGAATTTCCGCTTCTGTTAATAGGGCATTGCCTTGATCGTCACCATCATCGGTTCCACCATCAGCGATAAAATGTTTTGCCGAAGCCCCGACACAATAACTTTGAAGACCCTCGATATATGCACTTGATAAATCAGTAACGATTTCTGTGTTTTCTGATAAGGATTCATACGTTCTTCCCCAGCCGATATTTTGCACAACCGCAACAGTTGGTGCGAACGTATAATTAAGGCCAGTGACCCGTACTTCTCGAGCCGTGACTAACCCGATTTTCGTCATCAACTCGGAATCATTGGCGGCGCCAAGACCGATGTTGTGTGGGAAAATCGTTGCGTTTAAGACATTGTTATGACCATGAACAGCGTCCACTCCATAGATAATTGGAATTCCTGATGAAGAAGTACGCATACCATCTTGATAAGCTTTATACATGAGATACCAGTTGTAAGGCGCATTCACTGATGGGGCAGAACCGCCGCCTGAAAGGACGGAACCAAGATTATAAGCAGCCGCGTCATTCGCACTTAAACCATTGCGTTCCGCTTGTATCATTTGTCCGATTTTTTCGTCTAATGTCATTTCTGACAATAAGTTATCAATGAAAGCATCGTTGACAGTTAAATCATCACAATAAGAACCTTCATAATTGACAACGGATGTATCCGTTTTAAACGTGGTTTGTGTGGTCGCGGTTGTCGCAGTCGTCGTGGTAGTCGTCGTTGTTTGAGTATTTGTTGTGTCCGATAAACTTGTTGTTTCTGATAAAGAGGTTGTTGTTGAAGTTGCATTGTTGCATGCAACGAACGTCAAAGCAACCATCATCGATAGAAGAAAAACTAAATATTTTTTCATAGAAACCTTCCTAATTTGGGATTTGCCAGACGAGACTCGTCAAGCTGCTTTTTGGCAGTTTGACCACAAAATACTGGTCTCGCCACTGAATTGTAACATTTCTTTCGGCCCCATCATTAAAAATGACTAAAGTAATTCTTCCCAAATCATCTTTAAATGTGGTAGCGAGTAACGTTGTATTGTTCACTTGCGTATGAATTCTTTTGGCACCGATAGCAACGTATTTTGAAAAATGAGCGGTCACATAACCATCCGCTTCCAATTCATAACCCGCTGAACCATTTTCTGGGACTGTCACAAGTCCCGTACAGTTCGTACATCCGCCAAGGTGGGTATTTCCATAAGGATCCATCACTAAATTCCAATAGGTCGTTCCCATCGCAAAGCGATTATAGGCTTCTGTGTACATTCTGCGAACCGACCACTCCATATTGCTTTCAATATTTTGATAGGTGGTTATGGCCGTACATTCGGTCATGAATACTTCTAAATTCGGTGCGTCGGTTCTTAAATAATCGAGATAATCATACATATCAGAATCATTACCGGTATAACAATGGATTCCGACGGCATCGACATATTGTGCTGATAAAGCATCAGCGGTGACTTGCGTCGGAAACTTAATGAGGTTCCCGCTATTATCAACGGGATTATGGTCCCAAATCATGATTTTTGTATCAAGTCCTGCTGTTTCGAGCATAGGGCCTAAATATTCTCCCACAAACTTTCTTGTGCTCGAAACTGTCCAAATCATGCCTGGATATTCACTCGAAGCATAATAAGGCTCGTTTTGAACCGATAGATAATTGATGACAATTCCTTCTGCGGCGTACGCTTGAATGAATTTGATTAAGTAATTCGCGTAAGCTTCAAAATAGATGGTTCGAAGACTGCCTTGATAAAGACTGTCAGTGGTCTTCATCCATGCCGGTGCACTCCAAGGCGCAGCCATAAAAACGATGTTGGGATTAATCGCTAAAGCATCTTTTAATACATCGATGATGACTTGATCTTTCGCAATTGAGAATTGGGTTAATTCGGGATCTGCGACATTACCGACAGTATCGTTATAGGTGTAGTGCCCGATTGAAGGCGTGACATAGTCACTAGCGCCAACGCAGAGGCGGATTAAACCAACGTTCATTCCTTCACTTCCAAAGATATATTCAATAATTTCATCGCGATCAACGGAGTTATTGATTAAATAAGCCGATGAATAGGTCAGGGCTGCACCTGTCCCTCCAAAGGGTTGATATTCAATGAGATCATCTATCGTAATCGTCAGTGTTGATTTTGATCCAGTATTCCAAGCATTGATGCTTGATTGAATGTCTGAAAACGCAAGCGTATTATTCGAGGCAAAAGCCGATACGAGGGCTTGACTCATATCGAGCGACATTGTCGTCGATGACGTCGTCGTTGTCGTTGACGTTGATGTGATTGAATCAGTCGACGTTATATCAGATAATGTGGTTGTATAAGGGGTTGTTTGGTTGGTACAAGCGGCTAAAACAAATACAAGCAGTAACGGTATTAAACAACTTAAGAGCCGTCTCATGGCTTTAAAATGCCCCGTTCAACTAATCCACGGAAATTCCAACCACTGTTATAATCATTAATTTTATAAGACCAAAATACCCATCCAGTCACTTGATTATAAGCTTCTAATTGAGCATTCGCAAACGCGGTTTCAAACGCAAGTCTTCCTGCCGGATAGTCATATTGTCTCGCACCTAAACTCCACTCTCCAACGATGACCGGAACGACTTTTTCCATGTCTTTCATGCTTTCAACAAGCGTGGCGGGATATGCCAAAAATTCGGTTGCGTCCATCTTAAAGAATTGTTCACCGAAACATTGATAACGATGAGTATCTAAGATAACGTTTTTCATCTTTTGTTTCGTAAAGAATTCTTTCCAAGGATCAAAACGGAATGAATCGTGGAAAACGATTGCTGTTTTAGGGTTTAAAATTGGCCGTAATCGGTGATAGGCTTTTATATAAAAATCTTGCATTATGGCCATGTCGATGGTCCAATGGGGTTCATTCAAAACTTGTAGAGAATGTAATGCCGGATGGTCTTTATAACGTTTAGCGATATCCTCTAAGACATCA
>DIJY01000113.1 GCA_002421405.1 Caryophanales bacterium UBA5632
TCTTCATTTCCTTACAGTCCCTTTTGTTTGAAAATGGATTAAATTTTGAAAATCTTTTTGCGGAAAATGATTAATAAAACAGCACCCGCGATTGAAATACTTGACCCTGCAGCGATTGCAATTATCGCGCCAACACCTAGACCTGGATTTGCACCTGCATAATCAGAAGCATACTGAATTAAGACATAAGTATCATTTGGGTTAAGTGTTAATGTTGATTCACCTTCTAATCTTCCTAATGATGCGAATGTTTCAACCATTGCTTCCTTATATTCTACTTCAGTCAATTCACCAATTTCATCGGTTGTCATGATGATTTCCCAGTTTCCGTCTGGCAAAACAACATTTGTCGTTGTGTCACCGCCGTTATGAGCAATAAAAATGGTATGCCATAAATCATCTTCATCGGTTAAGGTGTAAGAAATGAAGCCGCCGATTTCATCGGGAATGATTGAAAGTGAAGTTGCGATTTCTGAGGCCGTCGCTAATGTAAAAACATCTTTCATCTTTCTTAAAGTAAATAGCGATTTAAAGTAGTGATAGGTTTCAAGATTCTCAACCTTGAGACTCCAATCAATTTGATTTGTCTCATCGGGTGAACGATATGAGTTATGATCATAACGCGATAATGAATCACAAGTGTCCTTATCGCCACTACAAGGTTTTGATCGCATAAATTCAGATCCTGCATGAATGAAGGGAACACCTTGCGATAAAAACACGATTGCAAATGCTTGACGTTGCATTCGAATAATGACTTCGTCAGTAACCGTTGATGATAATTTCAGTTTGTCATGTAACGTATTGTTATCATGAGCATCGACATAATTAATGGACTGCGTTGGATTAATCGCCCAAGTCCCTTTTGCAAGCATGATGGGGTCAATACCAGTTTGTGCAGTCGCACCCGTTATTCCTAGTAGGATTTTAGCATCTGAGAAACGGTTGCCTTGAACAAAACCTATGGCTGTACTATTGAAGACACTTCCTTTGATGGCATCACGAGTATCGTCATTAAAGACGGCGACGCCTGGCATTTCATCCAACGTTGCATTATAAGCGGCTTTTGTTTCTGGTAATGGACTGGTACCACCGGTCCATGGCTCGCCATAAATCATAATCGTATCATCGATGGCGTGAACAGCGGCAGTAACAGCGTTCATCGTATCGACATCATGAAGTTTCATCAAGTCGAAACGGAAGCCGTCGATATGATATTCATTGACCCAAAACAACACGGAGTCAACGATAAATTTAGACATCATCGAGCGTTCCGAAGCGGTTTCGTTTCCAGTTCCGCTTCCATTGGAGAAACTTCCATCTTGATTCATTCTAAAATAATAACCGGGTACGATTAAATTAAAGTTTGAATCTGCGGATTTGCCAGTATGGTTATAGACAACGTCCATGATAATTCTTAAATCATTCGCATGGTAGTTTTGAACCAATTCTTTAAATTCAGTGACACGGACACTGCCGTTATAGGGATCGGAGGAATAACTTCCTTCAACGACATTAAAGTTTTCAGGCATATAACCCCAGTTAAAAATCCCATCGGTGATGCCATAATAAGTTTCGTCTTTTAATCGTGTTTCATCGACGACGCCATGATCGAATACTGGTAACAATTGAACGTGAGTGACCCCTAAATCTAATAGGTGGTCAAATCCCGTTGAAACGCCTTGATATGTTGTTCCAGTTTCCCACATGCCTTTAAATTTAGACCGGTTTGCTTCAGTTCCGTTCCATGATTCATGAGTAGTTAAATCCCGAACGTGAAGTTCATAAATGATTGCGTCGGTATAAGCATCCATCGTCTCTGGCCGCGAATCTTCATCCCAACCTTCTGGATTATTTTCATCAAAATTGATGACCATGCCGCGATCGCCATTGACGCCTGCAGCTGTAGCATATGGATCGATGACTTCACTAGTAATGTTCCCATTTACGACACTATAAGTATAGTAAACGCCATCCAAATCACCATCGATAGTAACACTCCATGTACCAGATTCACCTTTGATCATTGGGACGATTTGTGAAGGATCATCAACCCCAGCAACACCCGCATAATCTTCTTGAGCTGATGTATGACCTGCGGTATAGAGATTGAGGGTTACCGATTGGCTAATCGGAGCCCAAAGTCTAAAAGTGGTAGAAGTAGGCGTATACAAGGCGCCAAGGTTACCCGTATAGGTAAAAGCATCAGCGAATTCGGTTGAATCATAGATTCCATCAAATCCAACTGGAACGATACTAGGATTAACATCACCAAAATCAACGGATAAAGTGTAACTTGAAAAGAGGTCAACGGTTTCGCTTACGGTAAAGGTACCGATATTATTCGTCATTGAATAACTTGTATAGGTTAATTCATTCCCGTTTTTAAGTAAAGTGACATCCGTAGCAACAACTGCTTGCGTTGTTTTGAATTGAATTGTCGAAGTATTGGTATAATGTGCCCAAAAGACACGATTAGAAGTATCGGCATCGTCAATATCATAATAAACATTTTGATCACTTTGAATCAAGTAGACGTGAATTTCACCCAATTCATTGGCATTCGACAGGTTAATGAATCGGTCTTGAGCAACGTCTTTTTCCCAAGAGGGTGTCGATACGATAAAACCAACGCGAGTGGCATCTTCCAATATCGATCCATCAAGTGTTAACGTTAAGACTTTTCCAAAATCATCTTCGCCTGTAAAGTTAAATCGCGAGCCTTCACCCGGTGAAGGTTGATTTTCCCATAACCATAAGGACCAATTTGAATAGCTTGCATCAAACCGGAAATAATGGATGATTAATGTTTCAGCATTAGCTGCTTTGACTTGAAAAGCGGTTATGGTAAATAAAAAAAGCGATAAACTAAGAAATAAAATCATTTTTTTGATAAGCTTCATAGAAATCCCCCTTATAAATTGCATAATCATTATACAAACGCTTTCAATAAAATACAAGATGCCGATTTATTCATCACTATGTAATCCATTACATATTACGAAATCGTGAATTCATCAATAAAGATATCAATCTTTATGAGCAAATTATATCGAAAGTTCAGAAATTTAGTGTATGATAGTGATGAATAAAGAGGTGTTTTGATGAAAATTGAAATTTGGTCTGATTATGGTTGTCCTTACTGTTATAAAGGAAAAAGAACGATGGAAATCGCTTTGAAGAAATTCGAACATCGTGATCAAATAGAATTGCTTTTTAGAAGTTACGTATTAAGTCCTGATGCGTTCAATACGCAACGAGAATCTGTCAACGAGATGCTTGTTAGGAAGTATCATATGACTCGTGATGAAATCGAAAGCGAAAACCAAGAATTAATCAAGAAAGCCGCAAAATTAGGGTTAGAGTACCGTCATTTGGACACGCGATTTGATGTCAATACGTTTGATGCTCACCGACTTGGTAAGTATGCAGCGAAATTTGATAAAGAGGAACTTTGGACCGAACGATTAATGAAAGCTTCCTTTACGGACGGGCTTTTCATTGGAAATCATGAAACTTTGTTGATGCTAGGAAAAGAAATAGGACTCGATGAAATCGGCATGAAGGAAGTGTTGAATACTGATCGCTTTATCAATGATGTTAAACTTGATATTGATCTCGCGGATCAATTAGGCATTGAAACCGTTCCATTCTTTGCGATTGATCGAACGTATGCAATTTCTGGAGTCATCACTGTCGCTGATTTTCTAGATGCGCTTGATACTGCTTGGAACCAAAAAAAATAGGAATAAAGAAGGCTAACTCCGAAATGGATGTTAGCCTTTGTTTTATTTATCATGTTTGTCGAGGGTGACACCGGGTGTGACGGCAATGGTCATCGAAATGGATCCGAATGCATTTTTCCCGATGAATTTGATATCATAACGACCTTCAGGAAACGTGATGCTTTCAGTGTCTTCATCGGACATAGAAAGCAAGGTGTGTATTTCATTGGTGGGAGTTACAATGATGATTTTAAATTGTCCATTTCGTAATTCTGATCGATATGAAAAATCAATCGTAGTACTCTCATCGACTTGAATCGTCCAAATAGTGTCTCTTCCAATAAAACCACGATAAGATAAATCGATTTGATTAGCCACATCTTCACTGGCGTCATCTCTTAAGGAATAAAAGTAAGAGTCTCCACTTTCAAGCATCAGTTCATCACTATCATAAATTGCTTCTTTATCAGAATGATTCGAACAACCAATCATTGAAACCGTTAATAAGGCCATAATAATAACATAAATAAAATGAATTTTCAATTTCATCGCAAGGATCTCCTCTTGTTCTTTTTAATCAATGAACGACACATTTGAATTATAGTTGTTACAGTATAAAAAGTCAATGTTTCAAGCTGAATCCATGTTGATAAATGCACTTTTAAGCATAGCGTCTATATTTATTTTTGAATATGTTATAATAAAGTTAATGAAATCACGGAGGTGTTTTTTATGAAAATCGGATTAATTGGCCTTGGAAAAATGGGATATCATCTCGCTTTAAATATGAAAGACAAAGGAATGGATGTTATCACTTACGATATATCGTTACCAGCACTCGAACAAATGGCGAAAGCCGGTATCGCAACTGCCGACTCCTATGAATCTTTCGTTGCTTCTTTACCAAGTCCTCGAGTTATTTGGTTAATGGTTCCTTCGGGAAAAATTGTGGAAGGTGTCATTGAAACAGTATCAAAACTTTTATCACCAAATGATATCTTAATTGATGGCGGAAATTCGATGTATCTTGATTCTGTGAGACGGTATCATCAACTCAAAAATCAAGGGATTCAATTTGTTGATTGTGGCACTTCTGGAGGAATCAATGGCGCAAGAAATGGTGCTTGTTTGATGGTGGGGGGCGACAAAGAAGTAGTAAAGTCCATCGAACCCTTGTTCATTGCAATCGCTCAAAAAGATGGCTATGCTTATATCGGCAAATCCGGAAGTGGACATTTTGTCAAAATGGTCCATAACGGTATCGAATATGGAATGATGCAAGCCATCGGTGAAGGATTCGAACTGATGAATCGCAGTGAATATGAAATTAATTACCATCAAGTCGCCAAAGTTTGGTCCCATGGTTCAATCATCGAAGGATTACTGATGAGAAATGCCCAAGACGCATTTTCAAAAGATAATAATCTATCCGCAATTGAAGGAAAAGTTGATGATTCAGGTGAAGGTCAATGGATGGTTGAAACGGCACTCAAATACAAAGTTGCATTACCAGTGATTACACAATCACTTTATTCTAGATATAAGTCAAAAGATGACACGAAATTTTCCGAGAAAGTCGTCGCTGCGATTCGCAATGAATTTGGCGGTCATGCAGTATATAAAAAATCATGAAAACTTATTTAGCTATTTTTGGCGCAACTGGTAATTTGATGTATAAGAAATTACTACCCGCAATCGCAGCTTTACAAGCCAATAACTTGCTTGAACCCGATACAAAAATATTATGTATTGGTCGTGCTCAACATACAGTAGAAAGTTACATCGAAACGGCGAAAACACAAATTCAAACACCGATTAATTGGTCACAATTATCGCCTATATTAGAATACTTCCGCATGGATTTTGATCAAATAAATGCTTATGAACACCTCAAAAATCATATGAATATGTTTGGCAAATCAAAACGGTTGTTTTATTTGGCTGTGGCCCCAGAACTTTTTCCAGTCATCGCTGAAGGGATTAGTTCGGTTCAATTAATTACACAAAATGATGCATTGGGTCGAATTGTATTTGAAAAACCTTTTGGTGAAGATTTAAAAACCGCAAAATCCATTAATACGATGTTATGGAAATATTTTGATGAGTCACAGATTTACCGAGTCGATCATTATCTCGGTAAAGAGATGATTCAAAATATACTGGTCATGCGTTTTGCAAATAAGCTCTTTGAAAATAACTGGAATTCTTTGGCAATCGAAAAAATAACGATTATTGCAAAAGAAACAGAAGGTGTCATGAATCGTGGTAATTATTATGATCATGTCGGAGCGCTCAAAGATATGATTCAAAGTCATTTATTACAAATGGCGGCACTCATTGCCATGGAAGTTCCGAAAAGTTTTGACGTCGATGGAATTCGAGAAGAAAAAGTGAAGGTATTGAAGCGTATTCGTGTTGAAAAAGAAGATATCATCACCGGTCAATATCGCGGTTATTTAGATGAAAAGAACATTCTTCCTGCTTCAAAAACTGAAACAGCAGTTTTCATGAAAGCTTATTTTGATACACCGCGTTGGAAAGGTGTTCCCTTTTACTTTTTGACTGGAAAGAAACTCAATGAAAAACGTTCGGAAATAATTATTGATTTTGAAGATAATACCATGCAAGAATCATTATGGCCCAATCAAGCCATCGTGAAAAATCAACTGGTCATCCGAGTTGCTCCTGATGAAGGCGTTACTTTTAGACTCAATGTCAAAGAACATGGACTTTCAAACGTGATAAAAAAAGTGGAAATGGATTATTGTCACGACTGTAACGTTGTCGGTAATAAGCCTGAAGCCTATGAACGATTATTACTGGATTTCATTCGCGGAAATTCCACACTTTTTACTCGTTGGGATGAAATAGAAGCAGCTTGGAAGATTATTGATTCAATCAAAAATCATGTGATTGAACCCATTTTATATCAAGATTTTGATGAATTAAACCGCTATGTTGAAAATCAATTGAAGGAGGAATCTAAATGATTATCCACGATATTTCGATGAATATTCATCCAAAGATGACAGTCTACAAAAATCGTGATGGGAAACGTCCTATATTGACACAGTCCGCTGTTTTTGAAAAAGATGGAGTGAATGAAACAAACTTAACGATGAACTTACATACAGGAACACATATTGATTTTCCTCTGCATACGATGAATCGTGGCAAGGATTCGAATCACCATGAATTGAAGACTTTTTTAGGAATGGCAAAAGTTTTTGATTTGTCTTTTGTGAATGATCATATTACGTTGAATGATATTCAATCATTTGACATCGAAGAAAACGATTTTGTTCTCTTCAAAACGAAAAATAGTGAGGTTGAAGCCTTTGACTTTAACTTCATTTATCTTGATTTGAGTGCAGCTCAATATTTAAAAGAAAGAAAAATAAGAGGTGTTGGGATTGATGCATTAGGGATTGAACGCAATCAACCCAATCATCCAACTCACGATGTATTACTCGGAAACAACATTATTATCTTAGAAGGTTTAAGACTGAAAGGCATCGAAGCAAAAAGGTATGAATTTATCTGTCTACCGCTCAAAATCGATGACGTTGAAGCTTTACCTGTTAGGGCGATTCTCATTGAAAATGAGTAATATTTCAATAGAAACATTGTGATTATTTCCCATTCGTTGTACAATTATCTATAAGATTGATTGGAGGAGGGGATTGGCTTGTTACAATTTGCATGTGATATTTCAACACTAGAATCCAAGAAAAAAATCCGATTGGTGATTAATAACCGACCGGTTTTATTGCTTTTTGC
>DIJY01000025.1:0-876 GCA_002421405.1 Caryophanales bacterium UBA5632
TGTTTTTAAGGGAGTCTTCTAAATTTGTTAAACTTGTCAGTTCAATCTCAATGCGTTTACGGTACTCCATCTCGACTTTTTGCATGTCTTTTGCATTGAGAATTTCTTGATTGTACAAATTATAAGCATCTTGTTCAAGATTGAGGTTTTCTTTCGTTAACTCATTGAGTTCATTGCGAATTATTTTTTGTCTCTCTTCAAGGATGACCAACTCTTCATTAATCTTCATTTCGTCACTGCGTATTTTACCAGTTTCCTCATAAATCTTCCGTTTTTGATTGTTGATTGTCCGAATTTCATCACGGGTACGTTCGTATTCAACACGCATTTCATTGACGCTGCCTTGTGGCAAGTTTTTCTTCTTTGTCGTCGCATTTCCGAGTTGATTTTTTAGATTTTCTAAGCCAACGCCAGAACCGCAAAGATCAATCATTGATTTTAAATTGAGTTGACTGATCAAATCATTTTCTTGATTTGACTTTGTGATTTCATCATTGACTTTCGAATATTTATCTTTTGTTGTAAGCGCCATTTGACGCCAATTCTCTAATTGTTGTTCATGAGCGTTTTTACCAATAAATGGTTTTTCTGTATTTTTATTTAGACTTCTGACGGTATAACTTCGGTAAACAATTCCATCAACGGTAATGCCTTGGGTATAATTTTCTAGTTCAAGAACATCATCAACCATGATGAGGTTTCCACACGTCATATTAATGTAATGCTTGGCATCTACATTATCCGATGTGATGATTGAAGCCAACGATTTCGGTTGGTAATTGATGAACTGTGAAATCTTTTTAGTATTGACGAGTCCTACACTTGAAAGATTCATTTGATCTTTAATGCGATTATAGATTTGTAATGCTTCATCAA
>DIJY01000025.1:980-5362 GCA_002421405.1 Caryophanales bacterium UBA5632
ATAATCCGTTTTTGCATTTCTTTAACCATCGGATTATACCTTAATTTGTGATTTTCAAGTTCTTTTAAAGCGAGATATATTTCATTGATTTCAACTAATAACTCTTGTTTTACAGTTTCAGCTTTTCCAATGACTTTCATCGAAGCATCGGTTTTATCTCTTAGTCTTTTTTCAATCTCACTCAATGCAAGTTTAACTTTATCAACATTTTGAGCAGTGATTCCGAGAAAATCTATTTTTAAGAGTTCATCGTAAAGTTTGTCTCCATACTCATTTTTGAGTTCCAAAATGAGTGGTTTCAATTTTGCGACTTTTGTTAGGTAATAGCGATTGATTTCTTTTTGTTCTTCAATTTTGGTTGTGAGTGAAAGAATTTCTTTATCATAAACTTCTGCCATCTTGAAGGCATCGTCAGACTGCATTAAAGCATAAATCTCTTTACCACGTTCATCCAGCGCTTCGATTTGGCTATCTAACCCTGAAATTTCACCTTTTAATCGTTCCGTAGAAATATTGAGTTTTTCTAAGGCTTTTATTTTGCTTTGGATAATATGTTTTGTGTTTTCTAAATCGATTATTTTCATCAAAAATTCAAAGAATCTTTTTTGACTCTGATTCTTTTGAATTTCTTCATACGTTAACTTCATATCTTCTAAATCAGTAATTTTTTGTTTGATTATTTTCAACGTTGCTTCTAAATCGCGGTATGAATGGATGGACTCTTTGATGGCCTCAACGTCAAGTGTTTTTTCTTCTAGTAAATAATGATATATGAAATCTTTGACGTCCGCAATCGGTTTGAAGGCAAGGGCTTTTGGCAAAAGACTAAAATACGTTTCATTAATAGAGCCGAAACGATGTCTGAACGCGAGCTTTGCTTCTCTTCGAGTGAGGTAAACTTTGTCCGCTAATTTGTTTTTCTTAAAATTAAGCGTCGTTAAAATCCGCGATTCTTCATCGATAAATAGATTATCCGTTATTTTATCATCGTATTCATAGAAAATAACTTTGGGAGGAACGATATCGCCGAAAACATCGATGACGGTGCCGACCGTGAAATATGTTTTTGTTCGTTCATCATAGAATTCGAGGGCAACATGACCTGTGACATCACCAACACGTAAATACTCTTGATTATCAATGCCAAGTTTACATTTTACATACCCACGTAAATCACGTTTTGATTTTTCGTTGGCAGCTAAATTGAAGATTTGGTCACCGGCCGTTACGACAAAGGCGATCGCATCAACAATTGTTGATTTACCGGTCGCATTTTGTCCGGTAATCAATGCGTTATTTTTTATATGAATCGTTTCATTAGAAAAATAATGCCAATTGATTAACCTAATCTTAGTTAGTCGTTTCATCTTCTTTGACACCTCCATCCTTGCTTGCTATACGACCAATGACATCTAATACATCATTGATATTGGTCGTTGAAATCGCCATTAAAATCGTTGGATATATGATAATTCTTGTCCCACTTTGAGTAATGTCTCCCAGTGGCTCAATGAGATTAAACCGACGGTACATTCTTAAAATCGACACTAAATCAGTTTTGTTAATCTTTTTCTTTAACTCTAAAGAGTCGTATTTTTGATGGATTTCATCAATCGAAATAATGACATTATCATTAATTGATGTCTCAACCAAGTGTTGATGGAAGAGAATTCTAAGAATCAGCAAGATTAAAGACTCATCCTTCTTCAGTTTTAAGACGTTTTGATTTTCTTTTGTCACTAATTGAATTGCGCCACGGTCGCGATCTAAGATGAGTTCATAATTAATGATATTGAAATATTCGTCAAAATAGTTCTTAAAACTTAAGACAAAATAATACATTTCCTTATTATCTTTTTTGTCTTTTGCTAGAAATGCATTCGCCAATAATTTTACGCAGGTATCTGCGAACATTTGTTTCTGTGCATTTGACAGTGTATCAAATTGCTCTAAAATCATTTTTTAAGCCCCCTTACAATTTGGAAATCATTGAGTTTAAATCGTTTATGATGAATTTGAGTATCGAGTGGACGAATGTAATAATTTAAATCGTCATCCGCGTAAACTAAGATGTATAACAACCGCATTATCGTTTCATCACTGATATCATCTTTGACTAAATCAGATGCTTTAATAATCGATTGTTGTTTAAACATGGCTTGAAGATATTTTTTTATAACGTCTTCTGAATAATTTGTTTCAAATTCCTTGTAAAATGCTTCTTGTAAAGCGTTTGAGGGGGTAATGTCATTGTCGAGCAGATACTGGGCATCGGAGTGAGCATAGGCGCCTCTAGGCGTGTACAATGAGTTGTTATTGATGACGGTATGAGTTTTAAGTGCCATGAGCGGTGAAATGGTACGAAGTGCTTGATCGGTTTTATATTTTTTGATGTTATCGGCCGTGTATCGTAAAATCGAATTCAACTTGCCAATAACATTTTGATCATCATTTAACAAGAATTTGATTTTAGCGATCGTTGAATTAACATAAACTTTATTCTTCCGATCGATTTCATCAATGATGTATTCAAGTGAATTGTAAATATCAATCATGTCATCGATTTTCTTATTTGCTTTTACACGAGCCAAATCAAGATTGTTATTCGAAGTTAAAAGATATTCTCGCGAAATAATATCCATAATGACTGCATTTTGTTGATACTCTTCAAGTTTCTTAATAATGAAAAGTTTGTACTTATTCACATTATCTGATGTTTTTAATCGAGAGTAAGCTTGGTCAACGAGTTCAACTTTGTAATTGACTAAAAGTCCAATCAAATCTTTAATTTCAGAATTATCAATAATGGATTTTATATAAAATTTTAATCTTGAATCAAGTTTCCGGATTTCACGAACAAATGCGATTGTATTTCGGTAAACTTGATCGACGACCATTGCGTATTCAGCGTGTTCATTTTGAAGCAATGAATAAACCGTAAAAATGTATCCTCTAAATTCATGCGTTTCATCATCATAACCATAAAAGGTATCTTGACTGACGGTTTTCAATGCTTGAATGATTGTAATTGCGTAATCTCTGAAATTCATGATTTCAACATAGTCATTGTTGATGTCGATATCAATCCATTCACATTCTTCCATGCGTCTCAAAATAGCATTCGCTTTTTCTCGATTGTTAAGGTTTGTTTCAATTCCTTCAATATCTACATAATCAGTCATTAAATCAAGTTCATCGATAATTGCCTGTTGGGCAATTGCTTTATCCATTCCAAGAATCGATCCTTGTTCATATGCTTTATAGACTGCGAAAATACAGCGAACATAAATTGCTTGATTTTTCGAATTTAATATTGAAAAGAAATTTTGAGGTATGATTTTAAATACATCCATATCGTAGTCTCCTTAATTGACATTGTTTGAGGTGATTCAATCTTCTCTGGTATATTTGAATCCACCTCCCACAAGATTTGTTAGATTATGTTCGATAATCTTCCAGTCAATCCGAAATGCATGGAGCGATTCAATTCCTTTTGGAGTGATTCTATAAAATTTACGAGTCATACCCTTTTTATTCTTCTCACTATAGGATGAAATTTTCTCATCCTCTTGGAGCCGTTTAAGCGCAAAGTATAAAGTTGCTTCGGTTAATTGAAAGTTTGAATTGCTGACAGTTTCAATAATCTTTGTCATTTCATAACCATAACTATCAAATTTAGATAATATAGAAAGAATAATAAAATCCGTGAAACCACGGACGTATTCACCTGAATGATTCATAGGGTCACTCCTTTCTATACATAATCACGTTATATATATCGTGTTTATACATAATCTGTTTATATTATAAAGCAGTCAGAAAAGAATGTAAACACAAATTAATTATTTATTTATTTTTAGCTATTATTTTACTTTTTATATATAAAATAGATCAAAAAAAAGCCTTGGATTTCTCCAAAGGCTTGCTTTAATAGGGTTTTTATCTTTTACTTTTAGAACTAAAACTCGACTTGAATTTACCCCAGGCATTGTTAGAATCAGATGATCCGCTGACCCTGTCAAGTTCTTCAAATAATTTCTTTTGTTCGGGTGATAATTTTGTTGGCGTTACAATATTGATAATGACGTGTTCATCACCTTTATATTTGGTTCTAACATTTGGAGCACCTTTTTCACGAATCCTGAACTTAGTGTTCGGTTGAGTTCCAGCTGGTACTTTCAAAATGACAGGTCCATAGACCGTTGGCACTTCAATGTCTGCGCCCAAAGCTGCCTGTGAAAATGAAATTGGAACGGTGATGATAATATCATCGCCCTCTCGTGTAAAGACATCTGAGGCTTTGACTTCAAATACAATATAAAGGTCCCCATTCGGTCCACCAAAGGATCCTTTGTTTCCGAAACCTTCTAGACGAATTTGTT
>DIJY01000124.1 GCA_002421405.1 Caryophanales bacterium UBA5632
TCACCGATGAACTGAAAGCTTCGACACTTAATCAAAGTGAGAAAATAAAATTAGAAGCGGCCATCGCCGAAAATACGTATCAGCTTAAACAAGAACTTCGTTTTAAGGAAGCGCTTTTTGAAAGTATTCCGGGTGTGTTATACGTTTATGACCAAAACAATCGATTGATTTTATGGAATCGTAAACACGAAGATATCACCGGTTATACCGATGAAGAATTAAAGAATATGACGTTAGAAAAATGGTTTTCACCGGATGATTACCAAAAAATCCTTCCGGCGGTCGATAACATCTTTAAATCTGGTTTTGGACAAATAGAAGCCGATTTAATCACAAAATCAGGAAAACCCATTCGCATGCTTTTCAATGGTGTCCCACTGGAGATGAATGGAAAAACATATTTTACCGGTGTTGGACTTGATGTTACCGAATTAAGAGATACCACAAAAAAAATGATTGAAAACGAGAAATTATTAAACCTATTTTTCCAACAATCATTAAGCGGCTTATTTTTCATGATGATGGATGAAGCCATTGAGTGGAATGAAACCGCCGATAAAGAACAATTATTGGATTATGTTTTTTCGCATCAGCGCATCACTAAAGTTAATCAGGCGATGCTCGATCAATATGGATTTAAAGCAGAGGAGTTTCTTAATCAAACGCCCAATGACTCTTTTGCTCACGACCTCGAACAAGGAAGAAAAGCTTGGCGAGATTTGTTCGACCAAGGAAGTTTGCATATTTTAACGAAAGAATTGAAAAAAGATGGCACCCCCATTTGGATCGAGGGCGATTACATTTGTTTAAAAGATAATCAAGATCGAATTATTGGCCATTTTGGCATTCAAAACAATGTGACTGAACGCGTTGAATCGCAAAATAAGGTAACATACACAATCAATTTGATGAAATACATTATTGAACATAATAACGGCGGTGTCGCCGTTCACGACTTAAACATGAATTATATTTATGTGAGTCAACATTATCTCGATGAATATGGATTAACGGGAGCCGAAGTAATCGGCAAAAACCACTATGATGTATTTCCTGACCTTCCTGAAAAATGGCGAAAAGTTCATCAACTCGCAATGCAAGGCGTTGTTTCTAGCGCCAAAGATGATTCTTATGTTCATGAAAACGGCAAAACGGACTGGACCAGTTGGGAATGTCGGCCTTTCTATCAAGAAGATGAATCCATTGGGGGTGTTATCGTTTATACCGAAGTTACCACAGCCCGTAAATTACTTGAAATCAGTTTGAAGAAACAAAAAGATTTATTAGAAACAACTTTGCAATCAGTCGGTGACGCTGTTATTTCTTGTAATAATCAAGGACAGATTGTGTTAATGAACAAAGCCGCTGAAAAGATGCTTGAAGTTACCATTGATAAAGCCTATAACAAACCCATTGAAGATTTCATGAGAATTCATGAGGATTGTGATTTAACAAAAAATGTTCATGTCGTCCACCGTGTCATAAAAGAAGCAAAGACGGAAGAACTTAACGATTGTGCTACTCTAAAATTAACGAATCTTAAAGAAATAGCAATCTCTGGATCCGTTTCACCCATCTTCGATAAAGATCATCATCTCGATGGTGTGGTTTTAATCTTTAGAGATATCTCTTTCATGAAACAACGTCAAGAAGAAATCATATATGCAAGCCTCCATGATTCATTAACGGGGTTATTCAATTACCGAGCGTTTGATATCGAAATCAATAAACTCTTAACCGAAGAGAATCTTCCATTGGTTCTCATGATGGGAGACATCAATGGACTCAAATTAATCAATGATTCATTCGGACACGTTGCAGGGGACCAACTCTTAATCTCGTTTGCTAAACAATTAGTTGACTTTTGTCCAAAGGACACAATGATTTTCCGCTATGGCGGTGATGAATTTGTCATGGCTTTTCCAAAGATGAAGTATGAAGACGGCCTCGTAATGATTACAAAATTAAAAGAATCCTTCTCATTTAAACAATTCGAACCCATCAGTGTATCGATGGCAATGGGTTTTGAAGTGATTCATTCTGTCACTGATAATATTCGCGAGATTTTAACCGAAGCAGAAAACCATATGTACCGTCATAAAATCACAGAAAACTCTTCCCAAAAGAGTAAAACCATTGATGTTATCATGAATGCTCTATATGCTAAAAATGACCGAGAACTCTATCATTCTAAGCGGGTCAGTAAAATCTGTGCTGAGTTCGCAAAAGAACTCAGTTGGGATGAAAATGATATCAAGGAAATAGAAGTTGCGGGGTTACTTCATGATATAGGTAAGATTGGTATTCCTGAGGTTATCTTGAATAAAGAAGGCAAATTGACTGATCTCGAATGGCGAGAGATCATGAAACATCCGGAAGTTGGATTTAGAATCTTGTCTTCAGTGAATGAATTCTCTAAGATGTCTATCTATGTCCTAGAACATCAAGAAAAATGGAATGGGACCGGGTATCCAAGAAAAATGAGTGGAAACAGTATTTCCATTCAAGCGAGAATAATTGCGCTAGCCGACGCTTATGACGCGATGACTTCAAAACGACCTTATCGTGAGACAATGACAAAAGATCAAGCATTGGTTGAAATTAAAAAATACTCAGGGACTCAATTTGATCCTCAACTATCTGAAACTTTCATTAATATGCTACTTAGAAATCCATTATAAGAACGTTTGAAATAGATAATTATAAAAGATTCTTGCGAAATAAGCGTAAGAATCTTTTTTGTTCCTTAGGAAATTGTATTTCAAATATAAATATGTAAATAAAAAAGAATAACCTCAACTCATGCGTAT
>DIJY01000083.1 GCA_002421405.1 Caryophanales bacterium UBA5632
TCTTCATTTCCTTACAGTCCCTTTCTAATATTAGAATTTAACTTTAACTGCTTGTCTTTCAGTAGCATCTTCAACTTCAAAGTATTCAGCACTCTTGAATCCAAATAAATTCGCAACGATATTCGTTGGGAAAACTTCTTTGGTGTTGTTAAATTTCAGCGCTGTGTCGTTATAGAATTGACGGCCATAAGCAATCTTGTCTTCTGTGTCTTTCAGTTGGGACATCAATTCACGGAAGTTTTCATTTGCCTTTAATTCAGGATACTGTTCTTGAACAACCATTAAACGGCTTAAGGCACCGGTGATACCCTTATCAGCTTCCGCTGCTTGCGCAACGTTACCCGTTTTTTGTGATTGAGCGAATAATCCTCTCGCTCTCGCAAATTCACCGAATATGGATTCTTCATGAGCTGCGTAACCTTTGACGGTTTCTACCAAGTTAGGAATCATATCAAAACGACGTTTCAATTGTACATCGATTTGACTCCAACTATTTTTAACCTTATTTCTTAAAACGACTAACTTATTGTAAACTCCAATCACAAAGAAAATCAATAAAACGACGATAACCGCAATGATGATACCAATAATTGCTCCTGCTCCAATTGCTAAAAAATTCATTTGCATATTCTCCTTTTCTTATATTAGCGGCTTCTGCCGCCTCCTCCGCCACCGCCAAACGAACTTCCGCCACCAAATCCACCGCCACGACCTCCTGAGGAGACCTTTGCCGCATTATGAGCTGCGATGGTTTGGAACGAGTTCGCTCTTGCTGTGGAAAATGAGCGATTAAATCGGCCTAGGGCATAACCCCAGAAGAAATCACGCGAACGATACCTTGTATTTAAGAAGGTGCCTTCGCTTTCGTCAGTAGCAATCTGTGGCAATTTCACCTTTAATTGTTCCATGACTTTATCGGCAATCTTTAACGATGTCGCATAAACCAAGAAATGTTCCCAAACGATAATTCCGGGAATCGGATAATCCTTCATATTGGAAAAATCAAGTAAGAAGTTTCTAAATGCTTTCCATTTAGCATACATTTCATTGCCTGCTCTACTTCGTTTTTGAATTGTGCTGACGTATAAACCATAGATTGCAATGATTGCAATTGAAACGACAATCGCAAAAAGATTATTTAAGGTGTAAGCTGATTGGGTCCAAAGTGAAATCAGTAACATCACGATGGGAATGAAAATAAATGCCATGGCTTTCTTTTTGGATTCTGAAAGTCCCGATTCGAAGTAAGGACGTTTTTCAGCAACGCGTTTAATCAAGCGCACAAATTGCTTTGCGGATGCTTGGAATTGTTCGGCTTTCGTCACATTACCTTTTCCGTAATTTTCAATTTTCGCAATCGAAACCTTATTTCCATCACCTATCTTATTAAAAATCCAATCAATCAGATATTTTTCGTGTTCAAGCAGTGAAGATTGATTAGATTCCTTATTCAACAAAAAAGTAAAATCAGGATTCTTCGTTGTTAATTCACTCGCATTATACTCAAGAGTAATGTATTTGCGACGGATTAAATCAAGTAATGTCGCAGTGAAATCTTCATCATTGACTTTCCGCATATAATAGAGATAACTCATCTCAGCTGGCGTTTCTTCACTCGGTAATTCCCTAAAGTAATCGCCTTGAAAAACAGGGGTGTATTCTTTATCATATTTCTTATAAACATAATAAGTAATCAATGCCATCACAAAAATCATAGCTAATGAAGAATAATAGACGATTTGAGCGATGGTAACTCGACGGTTGTATTCAATTGCTAAGTTTTCTTCATAACTTAACAATACCGCTTTATTCATGTTTGCGTTGATAAATTGATTATTGGAACGAATGGTAGGAAATAAAGTTGTTTCCATTAACAACCTAAATTCTAACATTTCCTCGGTTTTTATTTTATTGATATTCATTTCGATGGTATCATTATCAAGGATTTCGATGGTGCCATCGGACAATCCGTGTCCCCAAACATAAAGATCTTCGACGGTGTAACTGTTCGCAGGGAGATTGACAATGACATGAGCTGCTTCAACGTCGGCTTCCATGTAATCGAAGAGAACCCAGTTTAGTTCAGAAATATCAGAATACTCCGTCACGGCACCGATAATCTTATATTCATAAACAAATTTGATATTGCCAACCATTTGACCTGGTCCAAAATTAACAAATAAGGATTCACACGATGAACTGTAGGGATAACAAGTGATCAAATCTCCGTATTCATCATAATCGTTATTAAAAGAGTACCCAATGTCAACATTGTTGGTTATTTCAACATTTTCTTTCCATACCCTCACAGATACATTTGTTTCATCAAATGAAGCCGTATTTTGTGAACTCATGGTGAGTGGGTAATTTGCAGGATATTTATTGTAACGAATGTCACGGAATCTGACCGATAATGCCTCAGAATAATACATTTCCCAAGTTTCAGAAACGTGCATATCGCCTTCACTGTCGAGCGTTATGATGGCATCGTATTGATTAATCTTAATCGATGATGCATTAAAAAAGTTGATGACGGCGATAAAGGCAACAATTAATACCCCTAGCGCAATAAAACGGACATATTTGCTCATAGTTTATCGCTAATGAATAGCGCCCTCCATTTCAAAAGTATCTCAATTTAATTAAAAAAAATACAACTTGTATCAAATATAATTATATACCCAATTTAGCAAACCGTAAACATAATATTTTCAATTATTAGTCGTTTGAAAATGCGCTATTATCCTTGATAACTTGGCAAAGAGGTACCAATGATAAGCATGATAAAACCGAGAAGCGAAGTTATAATAAACGCGAGAGAAATAATCCATCTTGTCCTTTTGGTAAAAGGTCGTGTCAACCACATATAAAACAAACCAAATGGAAAAACAAAAATCAACAGTAAGATTGTAAAAAATCGGTTTGCTTCAGTATTATTACTACCTATGAGATCCGGTTTTGTTTGTTTTATCGATTTTGTCTCTAAAATGACTCTTTCACCACAATAGGGACAAAACTGATAGTTAGAATCGATAATACGACGACAATATTTGCACACCATGTCAACATTTTCTCCCTCGATAATCTATTAACTCTATCTTAACACAAAACCTTTGATTATACAAAAAAAGAAGCAACCCTGGTTTACCAAGGTTGCGACTTTTATTGAATATAATTAATTATCTTTCAAGTCTTGCATGTGTGAAGTCTACAGAACCTAAAACTGAACGGCCCCAATCCTTCAAATAGGACTTAGCCATCATAATGTCTGAATAGTAATAAACAGGCACGATTGGCATATCAGCCATTAACATATCGTTTGCTGCATACAATTTTTGGAAATGAAGTGCCATATCCGTTGTTGCTTGAGATTCAGAAAGTAATGTGTCATAAGCTGATTTTTCATAATTTGGATCATTATAAGCATTGTCAGTTGTGAAAATAGCTAACATTCCTGCAGGATCCATAAAGTCTGTGAGCCATCCGCCACGAGCAACGTCGAAGTTACCTTGTTTTCTCGTATTTTGGAATACAGCCCATTCTTGGTTTTGAAGTGTTAATTCAACACCTAGAACTTGTTTCCAGTCTTCTTGAACTAATTCGGCAACCATTCTGTGACCTTCATTTGTATTGTAAAGAATAACTTTACCATTCAAGTAAGTTCTTAATTCTGCAACGGTTTTTCCCATTTCAGCTGCAGCTTCAGCAAATAATGTAACCGCTTCGGCCTCGCCACCACTACCGGTAGAAATACCATAATTACCTGATTCAATCGCAAAATCTTTTCCTTCATTATCAATGAAACCTCTTGGAACAAATCCAGTAGCTGGGATTTGACCGCCAGATAATGCTTCAGTGATATCTTCTCTATTGATAGCTAACGCTAATGCTTTACGTAATTTAGCATTTTGCCATTCAGGTTTATCAAGGTTAAAGCTGTAATAATAAGTTCCGAGTAATGGATAAGCATAAAACTCATCACTCAATGCCATTAAGTCTGGAATCATCATTGAAGGTACTGATGGAATGAAATCGTATTCGCCAGCATTATATTTCGCATAAGCGGTCGTTTCAAGGTCAACGAAATCGCCTTCAATTGCGGCAATGTAAACTTTTTTCTTATTCCAGTATTCTTCATTCTTTTCTAAGCGAAGTCCTTCACCAGCTGTGTATTTAACTAATTTAAAAGGACCATTCGAAACAACGAGAGCTGGATTTTTTGCCCAAAGTCCATCTTCTCCACCAACTGCTTCAACAGCAGATTGTTTAACTGGTAAGAAATGATAGAAAGCCATTAAGCTGACGAAATAAGCTGTTGGGTTGACTAATTTCACTTCAAGTGTTGTGTCATTGATTGCTTTTACGCCGACTAATGCGAGTTGTTCCGTAATTGTTAATCCAGTCGTGTCGTCTTTGTCGTCGCTATAATCTGTTCCAACTAAAGCGCCATTATCGTCGTATTCGTTACAATCATCTGTTGCATTGTCGCAAACATCTGTCCAATAGACTGTATCTAACGAACCTACAACATTTGAGTATTCCCAAATCCATGCGTATTCGCTGGCTGTTCTTGGGTCCATACCGCGTTTCCATGAGTAGACGAAATCACTTGCAGTCAATGGTGTGCCATCGCTCCAATTTGATTCTCTCAAAGTAAACGTAACCGTTTTACCATCTGTTGAAGTTTCCCATTCTTCAGCGATACCAGGGTAAACTACACCGTTGATTTCACGAACAAGGCCTTCAAACGTTTGGTTGATGACGTCGCCGCCATCAGATGCGCCATTGAGGGTAGGGTCAATGGTGAGTGGATCTGCACCAATGTTCCAGAATAACGTGTTGTCTTCAACACTGCCTTTACATGCGGCAATTCCTAACACTAGTGCTAGTACTACAAACACAGAAAACAATTTTTTCATTTTTTCTTCTCCTCCATTTTTTTTTGTTACTTAATCTATTTAATCACCGATGGTGTTAAATACCGTTTATTTCTTCAATGTAATGACATGAAGCAAAATGACCTTCATTTATTTCCCTTAATTCGGGTGTGTCGGTAAAACAATTCGGTTTTGCAAAGCGACAGCGTGAAGCAAAACGACAACCTGGTTTCGGATTGATAGGGCTGCCTACATCGCCCTTTAAAATGACTCTTCGGTCGCGGATTGAAGAGGTCGGATCAGGAATTGGAATCGCTGACAGTAATGATTTTGTATAAGGATGTAGTGCATTCTCATAAAGTTCATCAGCAGTTGTAATTTCCATCATTTTCCCTAAATACATGACCCCAATGCGATCAGAGATATGTCGAACCATGGATAAATCATGGGCAATAAAAAGATAAGTCAATCCAAATTCGTCTTGAAGATCTTCTAGCATATTGACAACTTGAGCTTGAATTGAAACGTCTAACGCTGAAATCGGTTCATCGCAAATGATTAATTCAGGATTCACCGCTAATGCTCGTGCGATTCCGATGCGTTGTCGTTGTCCACCAGAAAACTCATGGGGATATCTGCTAGCATGTTCTCTTTTTAAACCAACTTTTTCTAATAACTCATAAATTCTCTCTTGTTTCTCATCACCTTCCAAAAGATGATGCGTGTCAATGCCTTCGGCAATGATATCTGTCACGGTCATACGACCGTTTAAAGATGCATAAGGGTCTTGAAATATCATTTGCATTCTTTTTCGATACGGCTTTAACTCACGTTCAGACATTTGACCGATTTCATCACCATCAAAGAAGACTTCACCTTCGGTTGGATTATAAAGTCGAATAATGGTACGACCAATCGTCGTTTTACCACATCCTGACTCACCAACAAGCCCAAAGGTTTCCCCTTTGTAGATTACAAAACTAATTCCATCAACAGCGGTTAAAACTTTTCTTTTCTTTAATATGCCAGATATGAAATGTTTTTTTAAGTTTTTAACTTCTAATAAAGGAATGCGTTCGCTCATGATAGATCACCCTCGACTTTCACAAACCCCTTTACTTCCGGAGCATCTTTGTGATGCAACCAGCAGGAAGCTTCTTGAGTTTCTGATATTTTGAAAAGCGGCGCTGCCTTTTTCAGACAAATTTCCATCGCGTGCGGACACCGTGGCGAGAATGGACAACCCGAGGGTGGATCCATCAAATCAGGTGGAGAACCTTCGATTGGAACAAGTCTTTTCTTTTTACCGGTCACATTCGTCGGAATTGAGAGTAATAAACCACGGGTGTAAGGATGTTGTGGATTGGCAAACAAACTATTAATATCTGCTTTTTCCATAATCATACCGCCATACATGACGATGACTTTATCGCAGATTTCAGAGATAACTCCTAAATCATGGGTAATTAAGATAATTGAAGATTGGATTTTATCTTTTAAGTCACGCATTAATTCAAGAATTTGTGCTTGAATCGTCACATCAAGCGCTGTTGTCGGTTCATCGGCGATTAATAGTTTAGGATTATTTGCAATTGCCATCGCAATTAAAGCTCTTTGGCGCATACCGCCTGAAAATTGATAAGGATAGTTTTTTATCCTTGATTCTGGGTCAGGAATTCCAACCATTCTTAATAGTTCTAATGCTCGCTCGTGGGCCTGTTCTTTATTTAAATCGCTGTGTGCCATAATGACTTCTCGCAATTGATTTCCGACCGTAAACGCAGGATTAATTGAAGTCATCGGATCTTGGAAAATCATTGAAATTTCATTCCCGCGAAATTTAGTCATTTCACGTTGATCAAGTTTTGTAAGGTCAGTTCCTTCAAATAATATTTCACCTTCTACGATTCGACCAGGATCATCAACGAGTCCCATAATGGAAAGTGAAGTTACACTTTTTCCAGAACCAGACTCGCCAACAATACCTAAGATTCCGCCTTCATCTAAATCAAAACTGATACCTCGAACAGCTTGTACTTCACCCAAGTGAGTGAAGAAGGTCGTCCGAAGGTTTTTAACTTCAAGTATTTTACTCATCTCGGATTACCCCTTTCTCAGTCTTGGGTCGAGTGCTGAACGCAGTCCATCCCCTAAAAAGTTAAATGATAACATTGTAAATGCAATCGCAAGTGATGGTGTAAACAATTGATAAGGATAAGTAGATAATCCAGCTAATGCGTCATTCGCTAAAGTTCCCCACGAGGCCATTGGAGCACTGACACCAAGTCCAATAAAACTGAGGAATGCTTCAGTAAACACAGCCGAAGGAATCATCATCGTCATGGCAACGATGATAGGTCCCATCGTGTTAGGAATTAAATGTTTTGAAATGATTTTTGCTTTTGATACACCAATGGTTCTTGCGGCTAAAACATATTCTTGTTCTTTCAGACCCAATACCTGCCCCCTGACCAGTCGGGCCATTCCAACCCAATAAACCGAGCCGAGTGTGATGATGATTGTCCACAACCCCCGGTTATCTATTAATACCATTAACAAAATAACGTAAAGTACCAACGGAATAGAGTTAATAACATCAACGATTCTCATCATGATATCATCAACGAGTCCCCCTTCTAATCCAGAAATCGCTCCATAAGTAACACCAATAATTAAATTAACGATGGTTGCGACAAAGGCAACGGTTAATGAAATTCGAGCACCATACATTACACGGGTTAACATATCTCTTCCAAGGTTATCTGAACCCCAAACGAATGTTTTATTGCTAACAGTTTTTGTCGGATATTCTGAAGTTACACCCTTATAGGTTACTTTAAGATCAATACCACCATCATCTTCAAGAAGACGATTCTTAAAGTCGACTTCGATGTCTTCACCATTGTATGAGTAGGTATAAACTTTATTGATGGCATCCATATTGGTTCGAACCAATTTATCAAGCAATTCACCTTTTTCACTGACCAAAATCAAATTATATTGAGATGAAAGGAAGACGTATCCATCATCGGCAATCGCATAGATTTCAAATCTTGGTGGAATATTGGTAAATCGGTTATCTTGATCTGAATAACTATAGGGCATAAACCAAGGCCCAACGACTCCAAATAAAATAATTAATGTAACGCCAACTAATCCGATCATGGCTAGTTTATTCTTTTTTAAACGGCGCCAAGCATCTTTCCAGTAAGTTAGACTTCTTCTTGTTTGTTCTTTGCTTGCTTTTTTTGAACTATCAACAAATTCAAAATCCAGATTTCTCATGATTAGTCACCGCTCCTTTTGCCAAGTTTAATACGCGGATCAATCAGTGAGTAACCAATATCCACTAACAAAACCATTACAATATAAAGTGCAGAATAGAAGACAGTCATACCGATGATTACGGTATAGTCTCGATTATTCACGCTTTCAACGAAATAACGGCCAATTCCATTGATTGAGAATATTCTTTCAACAACGAATGAACCTGTTAAGATAGCCGCAATCATTGGACCGACATATGTGATAACAGGAATCAAAGCATTTTTTAAAGCATGTTTACCAATAACTCTCCATTCTGATAAGCCATTTGCTCTAGCGGTACGAACATAATCTTGGCGTAATACTTCAAGCATTGATGAACGGGTCAAACGAGCAACATAGGATAATGAATATCCGGAGAGTGCAATCGCTGGCCCGATATATGCCAGCGGATTCGATAACCCCGTAATCGGAATCCATGATATTTTTGAAGAGATGAAATATATATAGAGGGTAGCGACAACAAAACTTGGAACGGTTACACCAATGGTCGCCATCACCATAACAACATGGTCAATGGCTTTATTTTGTTTCAAAGCAGAAATAATACCAAGGGGTATCCCAAAAAGCAAAATAAACATGACAGCGACAAAACCAACTTTCATACTGCCAGGAAAACCTTGTTTAATCAAATCATTGACCGTTAATCCAAGTTCTTTAAAAGAAGGACCTAAATCAAAAGTGGCAATGCCTTTCATGTAACTGAAGTATTGTACAATTACTGGATCGTCCAAATTATATTTTGCATTTAACTGCGCAATAATTTGGGGTGGTAATGGTTTTTCTCTTGTAAATGGTCCGCCCGGTATCGCTCTCATCATAAAGAAGGTCAAAGTTGCAATGAGGAAGAGTGTGAAAAGGGCGGAAAGTAATCTTTTTACATAATATCCTATCATCTGAAGTCCCCCCATAAATTAATCATAAATTATAAACACGAAATGGTTTTTATGCAAGTGTGTGCGTGAAAATAAATAAGAAAAACGCTTTCATCGGCTCTGAAATTTGTATGAAATTACCAAAATGAATAAAAAAGCGGTAAAAACCTTCAAAAATGAATGAATATTCAGTATATTCTATATAAAAGTAATTTGGATATGAAAGAAAAATCATTGCACAGAAAATGGGTGTATATCTAAAAATATTATACACTTATCTATAAACGAAAACAATGCAAGGCTCAATATCATTGGTAATTTCTGTAAAATTTTTAAAAAAATAAGTGATAATCATCGTTTTTTTACCTAAAAACAAAAAAAGTCATTCATTTTGAACAACCTTTTATGAGAAAGTAAAATTAAATAGCGTTAATGTCGGGTGTTAAGTTATCGATTGTATCCAAGTGAGGCGAGGGTATACGGCCTTGAATTGCTTTCATCTCATAGATTAACAATCCCAATCCCAATAATCCAGCGACGGTGTCAGATATCGCAAAACTAATCCATAATCCTTGAAGTCCCATCACTGAAGTTAAGATATAAGCCAATGGAATAAATAATATTAATTGCCTTGAGACTGCAACAATCATTGCTTTTAAAGGATAACCGATGGCTTGATACACTGAGCTAATAACGACTTGGAATCCAACTAAAATAAAACCAAAGGCAATGACTTTGAAAGCTTGACTTCCATTTTGAATGAATATTTGATTATCGGACTCCGAGAAAAGTGAGAAAATCGACTCAGCGAAAAATTGAATAAAGACAAAGCCGATAATGAAATATATGATAACAATTTCAGTTGCGAAGCGAATGACCGATTTTAATCTAGCATGGTTCTTCGCACCATAATTAAAGCCGACAATCGGTATCATTCCTTGAATAATCCCAAAGGCAGGCATAAAGACAAACATCATGACACGATTAATAACGCCATAAATTGATATATAAATGGCTGGATCGCCTACAGTGTATTGTCCAATTAATCGATAAATAATGACTGCAAGAAACGCGCCAATCGAATTTCTTAAAAACGAAGGTAATCCAATAATGGTAATTTCTTTGACCATTTTTAAAGGGATATTAAAGAAGTTTTTTAAACTAATCATCAATGAAGATTTCTGATTAATTGATACTAAAAAGATGTAAATGAAAGCAACAATTTGGGAGATGACCGTTGCGATTGCAGCCCCGCGAACGCCTAACCCAAAACCCCAATTGAAGATGAAAATAGGGTCTAATAGAATGTTCAACCCTGTCCCAATAATCATGGATATCATTGCGATTTTAGCCCGACCTTCTGCCCTCGTCAAATTATTCAAAACCATGGTTAAAGAAAGCGGAGCGAGTCCAATAAGAATCACAATCATGTAATCTTGAGCGTAAACAATATTCGAAGCACTCGCGCCAAAGAAGATGAGCAAATCATCTAAAAAGATAAAACCGAACAATGACATAATCACCGAACTAATCAGAGCAATGCGGAGTGCGGTATTAACTGCCGATTTCATTGTTTCGGTGTCGCCTCTACCGAACGCTCGCGAAAAAATCGAAGCACTTCCCATCCCAATCATTAAGCTGATGGCCATCGCAAGCATTTGAACAGGAAATGCAAATGCTAATCCGCCAATGGCGATTTCTCCAACCCCAATTGAAACAAAGAGTGTGTCGACAAAGTTATAAAGTGCATTGACAACCATCCCCAAAATTGCTGGAATAGATAGATAAATTAAGACTTTTTTGACATTTTTTTTGCCAAGCAATTCTGCATTGCTAATGTTCATAAAACACTTCCTTACGATTGATTATATATCTCAAAAATTATCGAAATCTATTATACCATAAAATATTTTATATTGTTGAAACGAAGTCTAAAAATTAAAAAAGGACGACTCCGTCCTTTAGTAAATTGATGAATTATTTCTTATCTGCTTTTGGTTCTTGTTCAGAAGCAGGTTCTTTCGAAACTTCTTTTGGTTCAACTTTAATGGGGTTATCGACTGAGTCTTCACCGAGATATTTCGGTAAATCCATACCCGCCATTTTAAATAAATCGTTCATGGGTGGAATTGATTTCATTAAACTAGAAGCGAAATTAGCAGTTGCTGAACCATCTTTTGACGATCCATTATCCCAAACTGTAATCTTATCAAATTTGAGATTTTTAATGGCTTCAACTTGAATCTTCACTAACGCTTCAAGTTTGTCAGCGATTAACATTTTAATTGCAGCGTCCGGACTATCATTCGCTGCATTGACTAATTCCTTAAATCCTGCGGCTTGTTTCGATAATATTTCTAATGTACCACGTGCTTGGGCTTCCATTTTCGAATAGATACCGTCAGCTTCACCTTTGGCTTTGCGACGAATTTCTTCTGCACCGGCTTCGGCTTGTAATACTCTTTGCAATTTTTCGATTTCAGTTTTGATGATGATATCGGCTTCTAACGTTGCTTTTTCACGATTAGCACGGGCTAATTCGGCTGTTTTTTCGGCAAGATATGCATCTTCTAACGCTTTCGCTGCAGCAATTTTTTCGGCAGTCATTGCTCTGCGAAGGGCTTCAGCTTCAATTTCACGACGGGTAGCGTTCGACTGTGAAATCAATCCTAAGGATTCATTTTCACCGGTGATTGCTGTCGAGTTCGCACTAGCGACTTGAATTCTTTGGTCTCTGACAGCGTTCGCCTCACCAATTGAACCGTCACGGTTCTTTTCGGCGACGGATTTTTTTGCATCATTAATTGCTTTTGCTGCGGCTTCTTTACCTAAGGCTTGAATATAACCTGATTCATCATTGATGTCGGTCACATTCACGTTGATTAAACGTAGACCGATTTTCTTAAGTTCGGTTTCAACGTTTCTTGATACTGATTCTAAGAATTTGTCACGATCGGTATTGATTTCTTCAATATCCATCGTTGCGATAATTAAACGCAATTGACCAAAAATGATATCTTTTGCAAGTTCTTGAACTTCAGCTAATTGTAATCCTAACAATCTTTCTGCTGCATTTTGCATGATTCCAGGTTCAGTTGAAATACCAACCGTAAAACGTGAAGGGACGTCAATCCGAATGTTTTGACGCGACAAAGCGTTTTTTAAATCAACGCTGATTGAAATCGGAGTCAAGTCAAGAAAAGAGTAGGCTTGAATAAATGGATAGATAAATTTTGCACCACCATGAATACAAGTTGCTGATTTGCTTGTTCCATCTGGGTTTTCCCCAACCTTACCATAGATAACCATGATTTTATCAGAAGGACATTTGTGAATTCTTGAAACGATAAAAATTAAAACGGTGAATAAAATGACGACTAAAGCGATGACTAATCCGACCCAATCGCCTGCTGCTAAAAATAGTGGATTCATTGAATTTCTCCTTTTATATAGTTATATTTTTTATTTTGATTCTTTGTTTTTTGTGACGATGACGGTTGTTTCGTTTTCCATACCAACAACTGTGATTCCCATTCCAGTTGTCAGGTCTGTCGTGTCTTCTGTTAAAGCATCAATTTCAACAAACCGCTCTTGAAATGTTAAGGTTACTTTCCCTGTCGCTTTTCGAGCGGCCGGAATGCGAATATAGACCGTTCCATTTTTTCCAACTGCGTTCTTATAAGAAAGATTTCCTTCGGATTCAAGTTTCATCGATGCACGAAACGCAAAGGCTAGTAAATAAGCAGCGATGGTTCCGGCAATGACACCAAACAAACTTGATAAAAGTGGATGAACCACTCCAGCAAACCCATATGCAGTCCATGCGCCAACGGATAGAAAGGCTAAAACTCCACGAACCGAAAGAATTCTTAATCCACTGAAACTTGATAAAGGTTCATCGTTGAGTGCATCAAAATCATTGACATCGATATCAACAGAGGGATCAACATCTGCTTCGAATCCTTCAGCCCCATCGCCCCCAAATAACATCAATACAAGAAATATAATCATGACGATGGTCGCGGCGGTCGCGAGAACAAACATGACTTGTTGAAACTGTGTTAATGCTTCCCACCATTGCATAATGATTCCTCCTTTTTTGTTTAAACTAAATAATTGTACATATCAATTATATCACTGATAAAGTGAAATGAAATAAATTTTTTGTGTGAATTTTTCGCTATACAATTTGATTAATATAAAAAGGCTTCGGTCTGATAAAATTTGTCGCAAAGCCTTTATAGATTCATTTTTTCGATAATTTTACTTATCTTTTTTAAAATCAAGCATGTGTCCCATTTTTTCTTTTTTTGTTCGCATATAAAACTCATTGCGCTCATTATGATTCAATTGAATTTTAACGCGGTTCACGATTTCAATACCATAGCCTGAAAGTCCATGGATTTTTTTAGGATTGTTGGTCATTAATTTCATCTTTTTGACCCCTAAATTCGATAACATCTGCGCACCGATACCATAATCTCTTAAGTCATCGGGAAACCCTAATGCAATATTCGCTTCAACGGTATCTAATCCTTGATCTTGCAAAGCGTAGGCGCGGATTTTGTTGATGAGTCCGATGCCTCTGCCTTCTTGACGCATGTAAAGAATGATGCCTCTACCCATTTTTTCGATGCGTCGCATCGCGGTGTGAAGTTGTTCACCACAATCGCATCGTTGTGATCCAAAGGAATCGCCGGTTAAGCATTCGGAATGAACCCGAACTAAAACCGGTTCATCGGTTGAAACATCACCTTTGACTAAAGCGACATGATGTTCTCCGTTTAACTTGTTGATAAAACCAACCATTTGAAATTCACCATATTTCGTCGGCATTTTAGCCGTTGCGACCCGTTCGATTAAAACATCAGTTTGACGCCGTTTATAGATTAGATCAGAGATTTTTAAGAGCGGATAAGTATCATTTTCATTTTTTAGATAATCAACCGTTATTGCTTTTCCATCTTGCGACACGAGCGAATAAAACAACCCTACGGGTGGAAGATTCGCGAGCCAACATAAATCGATGATGGCTTCGGAAGCGGCCGCTCTTTTTAAAACCCCGCCTTGACGTGTCGACAACACTTGATATTTTCCACCTAAACGAAAATCGTTAATGGATGCCTCAGGTTTTAATAGTGTTGAAATCAAACTTTCAATCGAGTTTTTTGAATGATTGGACTCGACACCTAAATTGACAAAATCCTCATCATATTCAAAATTTGCATTCTTCTTCACACCGGTAACTTGCCCATACTTTTCATAACCTAAAACAACGGTAGGTCCGGTTTGATAAGGACAAAAATGGGATAACAATTTTTCTTCATAGACGGGTTTTGCAATGGCAACGTAATGACATTCGTTTTCTAAACTTTCATCATCAACCAAAATGATTTTGTTCCCTGCTTTTAATAGTTCGATTGATGTTTCAACCGTTAAATAGTTAATCATGTTACTTTTCCTCCAGAATGGCGATATCTTCTTGTTTTTGTATTGCTTCAAGGACATAATCTTGCCCCATCTTTGTGATTTTAATAAAATCGAGTTTTACAGCTTCATTTAAAGTTGCGAACCCTTTTCCAGAAACTGCGGTTTTCGCAAGTTCACCGCCAATAATAATGGGGGAAATGGTTGCAAATAATCGATTAAATAGTCGTTCCTTGATGAAAGAAAAATGAATGGTTCCGCCACCTTCAACTAAAATCGAACCCACTCCCATTGCCTTAAGTTTTGTTAAAGCTTCAAGGAGATTCAAAGGTTTTCGTTTGTCTTCAATTTCAATAATTCGAACTTTCATGGACCGAAGCGACGTTTTTTTTGCTTGATTTGAATCCGCTCTTGTGATGATGATTGTTCCTGCTTTTGATTTTTGATGTAATAAGGGTTCATCAAGCGATATTTGAAGATTAGAATCTAGAATAATTCTTTCTGGATCTCTTGAATAGGTTCCATCAAGTCTAGTCGTTAATTTAGGGTGATCAATTAAGATCGTGTTTATTCCTACTAAAATCGCTTGATGTTTATTTCTTAATTGGTGCACAAAATCCCTTGATTCAGGTCCTGAGATATATTTTGAATCGCCGGTGACGGTTGCGATTTTTCCATCGAGAGACATGCCAAAACTAAGTGTTATATAGGGAAAATTCGACTTCGAATTGTGAAGATAAACTTCATTGAGTTGATGACCTTCGATTGATAAAAGACCCACATGAACTTCAATTTTATTTTCTTCACACCATCTTACAAATTGAGTCGGGGTCAAGGTGTTTAATACACTGATTTCGATTCTAATAACGCCGGAATGTAATATCCATAACAAAAGTTTTGGAATCATTTCCGGTTCATAAGGCAAATATAAAACACCTCTTTGTTTGATACTTTGGCGGTTCAACGCCTCATCAAGTGATTCATGTCCATCCAGAGCCCAAGCAAACAAAACATCATCACCCGAAACTAATAAGAGGCTAGAATAGGGTTGATGAAGGATATAGCCTTCCCCTTGTCTTGCCAATTCAATTGCTTTTCTCATCCATAGTTCATCATTCAATTGAATCACCTCCAAACTCAAAGCCACTCTAATTATAACTCAATTAATTATTTCCATCATATTTGTTGCATGAATAAATTGATTAATCTGATTTAACTTCAAAGTTTATTTATTATTTTGAAGTAAATCCATTCAATTTTCAACCTTCAGGAAATATGATAGAAATATTAGTTCCCTTGTCAATAATGCTATTAATCAACAATATTCCATTATATTTATGTACAATATCTTTGACTATTTGAAGTCCAATCCCACTTCCTTTTTGATGAAATCGGATTGATTCTTCATGTCGATAAGGACCCTCCAATATCTTTTTAATTGTTTCATCGCTCATGCCAATTCCTTGATCAATTACAGATAGTGATCGTTTAACTCTGTCAATAGTTATTTGAATAATCACATGCGGCTTTGAATAATAAAAAGCATTAAATGTTAAATGTTCAATTATTCTAATGATATCCGTAGCAGAAATTGTCAATTCTAAATCTTCTAAATTTTCTTGAACATCAATATATTTTGTTTTAAAAACAGGCATCAATTTTATAAGATGATTTTTTATCAAAGGGGTTATATTTTGATGAATTGCGAGTTGATTTATATCTGTAGCAATAAATTGTGGAATCAACTTTTCAATTGAATTTACCTCTTCTAGTAATTCATTACCAATATCTTTACTAAAAACAAGTCGATTTGATTGAATGCCCTCTAAATAGGCTTTCATCACCGTTAAAGGAGTCTTTATATCATGGGCAAGAATCTTGACATAATGACTTTGAATTGTTTTGAGTTCGGTTTCGATTTTGAGTGCTTTTATATATCTTTCATTGATAGATTCTATATCAGCAAAAACAAATATCCCATTATCATTACCAACCAAATTTAAATCATTATTCAGTATTTCATATTGATGATCAAGATGCTTTCTTAGAATCGATAACCCAACGATAAAAAGGAAGAGCGTTAAAACATTGTAAATAATAAAACCAATTGAAATATCTTTTCCAAAAAAAGAAGATTGATTATCAACCATTACTTTTCCTAACAATTGATTTTCCGAGTCATACAGATTGAATATGGGTCCACGCGTTGGCATTATTACACTCTCAAAAAGCAATTGATTATCTTCATTCCAAAAAGCTATATTTACTCCATGAGTGTGATCGTAGTGTTCAATATAGATAAGAGTAGTATCGATACTTTCCATCGTTATCAAATGTGTCATCATCGCAGCAAAAGAATTGTTTTGACGATCAACTTCTCGATTGTATTGAATCTTAGCAATCAAATAAAAACCAAGATTCCCAATCACAGCAATACAAGCGAACAATATTGCAAAAAAACGAACCATTTTTCGCTTGAAAAAAACTCTAAAGTTCATCATCATATTCACCTATAAATTGATATCCTAGTCCATAAACTGTTTTAATGTATTTGGGATTAATTGCATCATCTTTAAGCTTTTTTCGAATATTTTTAACATAAACATCAATAATTCGATCAAAGGCCTCACTCTCAGTAAAACAAGTACTAAGCAATTGATCTCTTGAAAAAGTTCGAAAGCGATTCGAAATAAGTTGCCATAAAATATTATATTCATGAAGAGTTAATTCAATTAATTCATTGTCGACTTTAACTTCTCGTTCAAGAGGATGTATTTTTAACCTGCCATCATTATAAGTGTGAATTAATGGTTTATGAGTCTCTATTCGTTTTTCCAAGTTTTTGAGTTTTGCCATCACTTCTTCAACAGAAAATGGTTTTGTGATATAGTCATCAGCCCCAAACGAAAACACATCAATTCGTTCATGAATATCAATTTTAGCTGAGACGACCATAATATAAATGTCACTCACTTTTCGAATATGTGTGATTAACTCTTCTCCTTGCATATCTGGTAACATCAAATCAGTCATGATAACATCAAAACGAGTTGTCTTTAAATGTCTTAATGCCATTTCAGCGTCAACCGTTTGGGTAACATGGTGACCATCTTGTCTCGCAAATTGAGTTAGTAAATCATTAATTTTTAGATTGTCTTCTACAATTAATAACTTCATGATTTCATCGCCTTTCACTTTAATTATATCTTATATGGAAAAAAATCGAAGAATTATGATTAATCCTCCGTTTTTTCGTTATAACTTGCTATTTTCAAGACTTCATACCCAGATTTTTGAATCGCATTCAAATATTTAAATTCATCTTCAATATTTCCTTGGTACCAAATACTCCCAATTGACGAATAGAAATCATACTCGAACTTTTCAATATCATATTTTGTTAATACTCGTTCAATGCTATTGAGACATCCAGCGCAACGAATTCCGGATATTTTAATAATTATGCGAATCCGATTCATCAATTAATCAACTTCAAATCTGTCAAGCAAGTATTTGAATTATCAAAGGTTTGAAACGCTTTTGTGATACTCATATCATCGAAAGTAACCGTGATTTCACCAATAATGCCTCTTGGTAACCATACTCCAACAAACCCATTATCATGCGAAATTAGCACTTCATTAATAAGTATATTGTTTTGATTATCGATAATGACTACTTCAAATTCTTGGTTTTTTAATTCACCGCGACAAGTAACTAAATTGTGAGTCCCACAGGGGTGAGTTGTTTCCAAATAAGGAGCAAAAGATAAGTAAAAAAAGTTGTCTGGAACATTGAAAGTCAATAAATAATTATCAGTTGAAATAATCAGTTGTGTCGCTGAAATACTTGCAACCATATCATCACGGTTGATGGTTTGAGCCTCTAATGATTCTACCATTTCGGTAACCGAGAGCCCTTTGAGTCCGTATTCACTTAGTAATTGGTTTGAATTGCGAGAAAATAAATAAATGATGAAACTTCCAATTGTCACAATGACTATGAACGAAATATAAAACTTCTTCATCGCCACGATCCAATTTCAAACTCTGATTCATCAATATAATCAATTAACTCATCTTTTAAGTTATTGATGGCTACAAGACGTTCTTCATTGTTGAGTGCATCAAAATCAATTTCAAGTAATAATTCTAGGTATTTCAAATCAACCGTCGATTGATCTTCATCATCTAAATGTGCATATAGCCACTCGTAACTTGTTTCATTAGATAAATATCCATGGCAACGTCTATTACTAAAATTAGTATTTTGCCACGCTAATTCACGAGCACTCTCAGGAACTTCAATTTCATCAGCAATTAATTGATTGATTCCATATCGAGACGCAAAACCAAATATTGCAACCCCAAATCCAAAAACGAATAAAAACAATATTAACCTTTTCATTTGTTATCCTCCATTAATTTTTTGCAAATTGACTCGTACTCTTCGACAGATATTTCGCCTTTAGCGAGGCGTTCCTTCAGTGTTGAAAATACATTTTCTTTTTGTTTTGATTTCTTTTCATCCAAAAGATCAAATATAAAATATATACATCCGATCCAAACAAAAACCATGAATATCAATCCAAAAGGCATCATCCATCCATTCATCATGTGATATCTAAGAAATGGAATGTCATCACCGAGTAGAAAAGATGATAAATACCATACAATCATCAATACAGTCATTAAAATCGTAAAAAAAATTATTTTTTTCATTCTTTTTATTCTCACATGTATCACCGCCACTATCATTATATAAAAAAAATATGAATCAAATATGAATAGAAAAAAAACACTCTCCAAAAAATTGGAAAGTATCTTCATGTCTGAAACTATAAAAGTTCTTGGATTTTTGTTTTTAACTGTTCAGGAGTAATTGTCGGAGCGAAACGGTTTACGACATTCCCATATTTATCGATCAGAAATTTAGTGAAATTCCATTCAATTTTCGTACCTAAAAATAACTTTCTAATTCTACCTTTTCCTTTGAATGGCTCAGACAATGGTTTTTCATTTCTTAAATACGTATAAAGCGGATCTGTGTTTTTGCCATTAACGGCAATTTTTGAGAAAGTCTTAAACGTCACCCCGTAATTTAATTGACAAAATTCTACAATTTCTTTATTACTACCAGGTGCCTGATTCATAAATTGATTACAAGGAAAATCTAGTATTTCAAAACCTTTCGATTTAAATTTGTGATAAAGTTTTTCTAATCCTTCATATTGTGGTGTAAATCCACAACCCGTCGCTGTATTGACAATCAAAAGGACTTTATTTCTATATTGTTCTAACTTGACTGTGTTACCTTGACTATCTAAAACACTAAAATCGTATAGGTCCATAGAGTCCTCCAAATTATGAATATCTAATTTTATTGTATACTATTAATTATTTTTGTCAAAGCATACGCAATTAAATCAATAAGCGAGTTTCTTGTCAAATTGAAATCATTGATGATATAATCTAAACAGGTGA
>DIJY01000096.1 GCA_002421405.1 Caryophanales bacterium UBA5632
TCGATATTTTTAAAACGCATAAGGATGATATCGTCTTAGGATTTGATACGCTTGTTTATATCGAAGATCATATTTTAGGCAAACCAAAAACAAAAGAAGAAGCGAAAGATATGCTTTTATTACTCTCAGGACAAACCCATTCTGTTATTACTGGATGCGCAATTATTACCAAAGGTTTTTCAAAATCATTCTATGAAAAAACGAGAGTCACTTTTTATTCGTTAACCGAAAAAGAGATAGATGACTATATTCATTCAAATGAACCATTTGATAAAGCGGGCGCTTACGCAGTTCAAGGACTGGGCGCGAAGTTCATTCGAAGCATCAATGGTGACTATTATACCGTGATGGGACTTCCAGTTTCACGTTTGTATCACGAATTACGGGATAACAATCTTATAAAAACATCAATCAATATGTAAAAATATATGTTTTAATCAATGAATCTATCATCATTTTTTCGATAGAATAAACTTATATCTTACGACAAACAAAGAAAACGCTTGCATAAACCGACGATTATCAAAATCATCGGTTTTTTCATTTTGATTATATATATAAAAATCTAAGATTTATAAAAATACATTAGTATATTTATTTCATGCTTTTTTGTATAATTAAATTGAGGCGATAATCATGGAAACAAACTTACAAGCAACGAAAATTATTACTTCTTCAAAATTGGATGATTTATTCGTTACCGAATGTGGAAAAGAAAAATGTAGCCCAATCAAAGACATTCATTCTTATGCAAAAGACTATCATGTTTTGCATTACATTCAAAACGGAAAAGGATATTTTGAATTGAATGGCAAAATCTATCCACTTGGCAAAGGCGATATGTTTTACATTCCGCCCAATCATGAGGCGCATTATTATCCTGATAAAAAAGAACCTTGGACCTATACTTGGTTTGGATTTAACGGCAGTAAGGCGAATGATTATTTAGATTTATGCGGTATCTTTGTTACAAATCCAGTTTTCACTGCCATTCGAGACAGTTCTTTAAATGATTACCTTCATGAATTAGTTTATAGTTATAACCGTGTCGGATTCCTTGATATGCGCTGCTTAGGTTATGTCTACATCATCTTCGCAATTATGATTGAACACGCGGTTGATTCGCCGAAAAAAACCTTAACGGCAAAAGAAAGTCATGTGAAAGAAGCCAAAGAATTTGTATCATATAACTTTCAATTTCCAATCACGGTTAAAGACATCGCCGACTCAGTCAATTTAACAACCAACTACCTTTCAAATATTTTTCAAGAGACATTAGGATTCAGTCCGAAACAATACTTAACGAAATATCGCATGGATAAAGCTTGTTCACTGCTCATGAATCCTAAAACGAAAGTCAAAGAAGTTGCTTTAGCAGTCGGATATGCTAATCAACTTCACTTCTCGGGTGAGTTTAAAAAAATGAAGGGATTCAGTCCGAAACTTTATCAAGAAATGAAATTCAAAAAAAGTAAGGAGGATTATGTAAAATGAAAAAAATAAGTTTAATCATCGTATTATTACTCATGACCTTATCAGTCTCCGGATGCAAAAGCAAGTATGATTGGAAACCGGTGGTGGGAACATCAACAAACAGTGAGACGTTAGAAGATCTCGTTGAAATTTATAATGATCCCTCTGCAACGAACGTTACAGTGCTTCCCATCGAAAACCTTAGCGAAGACTTCATCTTTGGCGTTGATGTTTCGACCATTATCGAAGTCTATGATAATGGTGGTAAATATTATGACAAAGAAGGCGTTGAAAAAGATTTGTTTGTCATCTTAAAAGAGGCCGGAGTCAATTATATCCGCATTCGACTTTGGGTTGATCCTTATGATGAAGAAGGAAATCCTTACGGCGGCGGAACCAATGATTTAGCGACTTCTCTCAAAATCGCAGTTCATGCGAAATCGCTTGATTTAGGCGTTTGCCTTGATTTTCATTATTCTGATTTTTGGGCAGATCCAGGTCAACAAGAACTTCCTAAAGCCTGGGCCGAATTATCATTCACGAAACTCGTTCAACAAGTATATGACTATACCTATGAAACAGTTACTTTATTCAAAAAGAATGGAGCGACGCCTGATTTAGTCCAAATTGGTAATGAGATAAATTCCGGTATGTTATTTGACTGGGGTAAAATTACGGCTCAACCAACCAGTTGGACAAGACTCGCAGATTTATTAAAATCAGCGAACAAAGGCGTCAAAGACGTATCAAAAAACATCAAAACGATTATTCATTTAGCCAATGGCGCTACCTTCCAAACTTTCGATAATTTCTTTGAACAAATGGAAACCCAAGCGGTTGATTACGATATCATTGGCCTCTCTTATTATTCCTATTGGCATGGCACGATGGATAAATTTCAAGACAACATGGACCGTATCTCAGCGAAATATGATAAACCAGTTATGGTGATGGAAATCGCATATGGCTATACCAACGTTGATGCCTATTCGGTGAATTCTAATTACTCTGCATCCAACATCTATAACGAAACCCTTGAATCGAAAGGTGGATACAAAACATCGATTCAAGGACAAGCGTCTTACTTGCGTGATGTTTTTAATGCAATATCAAACGTGCCCAACGGCATGGGTTTGGGCGCATTCTATTGGGAACCGGCTTGGTTACCTGTTGCGGGCGCTGGTTGGGCAACCGTCGCGAGCGGAAGAACAACGGAAGAAGGGAAATCTTCTTGGGCAAATCAGGCATTATTCAGTTATTCAGGAAAAGCATTACCGTCGCTCTATATTTTAGATTTAATTGAAGCGGCTTCTAACGATATCGTCATATCAATTTTGCCAGGATCAGTCGTTACCGAAATGGACGTAACCCTTAATTTATCCCTTGATGAACAACTCCCTGCGGTGACATCGGGTATCGATAATTTGCACCGTTATACCACAACGAATATTACTTGGAACCAAGCGGAAATTGATGCGATTACCACGAGTGGAGCTTATGTCGTTCACGGAACACTCGTTGCGGATTCGTCGGTCATCATCATGGCGAACGTTACAGCGGTTGAGAATTACATTATCAATCCCGGGTTGGAAGATCGTGGTGATTCCGGTCAAGCGGTTGTCGCTCCATGGTATCGTGATGACGCGCAAGGCGTCAAGACGAATCAAACCGATGCGAGAACCGGTCAAGGGCATGTCAATGTTTGGTATTCATCGGATTTTGATTATAACTTCTATCAAGATGTTTTACTTCCAGCAGGAACTTATGAATTATCTTTTTGGGCGTTAGGAAACGCGGATGCACAACCGACGATTCTTTTATACGCCGCCATTGCTTCGACGAATGTCGATATTGAAGTTTCAGAAAACTGTGTCGTCATCGGTTGGCCTAATTACAAACAGTTTAGCATCACATTTACTATCACTGAAGCAACAACCGTCCGAGTCGGTGTTCGAGGTGAAGGTGTAGGCGACAACTGGGCTCATTTTGATGATTTCATTTTAGCATCACAAGATCATTAGTTTCGACCGTCAGGGTGGACCTGACGGTTTTTCTTTTGTGTATAAAGAAATGTGATAAAATGATATAATCATGCTATAGGAGTTGCGATAACGATGGACAAAAATATAAATCAATTAAAAAATAAAAAATTATTTTTACTCGACATGGATGGAACCCTCTATTTAGACCATCAATTAATTGAGGGGACATTGGATTTTCTTGAAACATTGAAGAAACAAAATAAAAGAGGAATTTATGTAACGAACAATTCCTCTAAATCTGTCCTTGATTATGTTAAGAAACTCGGTAATTTAGGCATTCATGCGAATGAAACCGACTTTTATACTTCCTCGATGGCGACGGCGCGTTATTTAAATGAGTTTCATCCCGGTAAGAAGGTTTATTGCATGGGGACAGAGTCATTGAAATTGGAGTTAAAATCAAAAGGAATTCAAATTGCGAATGATAGAGAAGATCAAGTTGAAGTTGTTTTATTAGGTTATGATACTGAATTAACAAGTCAGAAATTATATGATGTTTGTTGGTTGTTAAAAAAAGACCTACCTTATCTCGCAACCAATCCGGATTATGTATGTCCTGTAGAATTTGGTTTTGTCCCTGATTGCGGATCTTTCGCAGAGATGATTCACCATGCGACGAAGAAAAGCCCAATCTTTATTGGCAAACCGCATCCGAGAATGATTGAATATGCGATTGAAGCAACCCATTATTCAAAAGCGGATGCCGTCATGATTGGCGATCGAATTTATACCGATATCTTAAGTGGAATCAACGCCAATATTACGACGATTTGTGTTTTGTCGGGTGAAACAACGTTAGAAGATATCAATCGCAGCGCCATAAAACCGGATTATATCCTCGATTCGATTAAAGACTTATACGAAATCATTAAAAACTAAAAAGAAGACCCACTTCAGCGATTGAAGTGGGTCATTTTATTAATTTTTATTACCGTT
>DIJY01000051.1:0-1446 GCA_002421405.1 Caryophanales bacterium UBA5632
TGTACATGAACCCTCTTGAAACAATTTCAGGATCATTAAGCATTAATCTTTCTCTTGCGTCAATATTGGCAATAATCAATAAAAATCCGTCTTGTGAGAGCATTTCACGTTCTTTAAGGATTGTGTCATTGATATCAGAATCAAATGTACCATCAACCATTATTGAGCCATTCATGACCGTATCATGTTTTAGTAAGAGTTGTCCATCTTCAAACGTAACAACTTCACCATTATCAATCATTTGAACATGTTCCTCATCAAAACCATATTCTAATGCTAAACGGTGTTGCGCAAGTAAATATCGGTATTCACCATTGATGGGAATAACATGTTTTGGCTTTAAAAGAGAATAAAGCAATTTGATGTCTTCCATGGAAGCATGCGATGGTGGCATGATCTTCTTATCGACTTTAATGAGATTTAAGTCGAGACGGTAAAGGGCATCATAAGTTTTAGCGGCGATCTTTTCAGTGCCAATAATTGGCGGACACATCATTAAAACAGTGTCTTTTTCGGTTAATTTGACAAGTCGGTCATAGCCTTTCGCCATTCTTTGTAACATAAAGAACGGCTCATGGCGTTCACCGGTCACTAAGTAAACGACATCGGGAAAATCATTGGTATTGGTTTCATCTAAGTATTTTAAACTCACGAGACTTTCGTGTGGAATTTGGATATATCCCATGGTTTCAGCGATATCAACCATTCTTTGGGCACGGCGGCCAATAATGGAAATGCGTTTCTTTTGTTTTAACGCCTCGTTAATGACGCGTTGAATATGGGCTAATTCAGTTGAATAAAGCGCAACAATGATTCTGCCTTCGGCTTTTTGAAATGTGGAACGTATCGTATGAATGAGTTGATAATCACTCGTAGAATGACCAATGGTTAATGCGCCTGAGGATTCGGTTAATAACGCTAAAACTCCGTATTCATGGAAACGGGCAAGCTTTGAAAAATCAGTTGAATATAGCGGTCCCACGTTTTGGTCAAAGGTAAAGTCTGTGGTATAGACAATTGCGCCATCTCTGGTTAAGACGGCGATTCCTGATGATTCTGGAATCGAATGGGTGGTCGAAAAGAAAACGATTTGGAAATGTCTGAAGGTAATCGGACGATCTCGATCAACGACGATTAAGTCGTAATCGTCGGGATTCATCTTATTTTCTTTTAATAAATCTTTAATCACTGCGATTGCGAAGTTCGTCGCGTAAACTTTCACATGTACGACAGATAAAAGCATTGGCAATGCACCAATGGCTTTATCGTGGGCATGAGAAATAAAAACGCCCTCAATATCAGAAGCTCTCGCTTGTAGGTAACTCATATCTGGGACGATGGCATCTATGCCTAAAAGATCCCCTGAGGGATGTTTGAGTCCGGCATCGAGGATGGCGATCCGTTTTTCGACTTCAACACAGTAAAGGTTTTTGCCGTTCTCGCCGA
>DIJY01000051.1:1561-2511 GCA_002421405.1 Caryophanales bacterium UBA5632
GAAATACGTTTTTTCAAACCAATTTCGATTTGTCTATGATACAATAGAGATAGGTGATACTATGGTGAACTATCCGCTCAAACGTCCCCCTCAAGCAACTCATCTTTCGAGTGTTTCTAACCGGGGCATGGATTTAGAAAATGCTATCAATCAAACGAATGAACATTACGTTGATAATGGAATTGCATATATCTATAAAAAACCGATTCCGATTCAAGTCGTTAAGGTTGATTATGAAAGACGCAGTGCTGCAAAAATCAGTGAAGCCTATTATAAAATCCCCTCAACAACCGACTATAATGGCATTTATCGAGGTCGGTACATTGATTTTGAAGCCAAAGAGACACAAAATAAAACTTCTTTTCCTTTAAAAAATATCCATGAACACCAAGTAAAACATTTAGATCACATTACGAAGGCCGGTGGCATTGGCTTTATCATCGTTGCTTTCACAAAACTAGATAAAGTATTTTTGTTAGATTCAAATCATGTTTCTTTCTTTTATGACCGAGCGAAAGATGGGCGTAAATCAATTGAACTCAGTGATTTTGAAGCGTTAGGGCATTTAATTCCAGAAGGCTATGTCAAACGTCTCGACTATTTGAAAATTGTCGATAAAATCTATTTTTAATCAATGAAAAGGCTACAAGCTCTGATGGGCTTGTAGCCTTATTTTATTTAGTTTCCGGTTTCAACAAATAGAGTTGCAGCTTCAATAAGCGATGATAAATTATTTTTTATCATGGTCACATAAACTTCCATTTGATCTTCAATCGTCGATAAGGTCATGATTTTACCTTCATCAACTTTAAATTTTTGGACTTCTAGGAGTTTAACTAGCGCATCTTGAGATATTCCAACCAATATTGTTTCCTTCGTTAAATTCGCTAGCGTATAATCGATTCTTTTCGGCGTTTTCTTCTTGGGGGCTTTGATAAAAGCATAAGCCA
>DIJY01000053.1 GCA_002421405.1 Caryophanales bacterium UBA5632
AAGTGCTTTTATCAACAGTCTGAACTCCTTATTAGGAGTTTTATTTTTTCTCAAAAAATATACAAAAATATGGTATAATTAAATTAGAAATCAAACTCATTTCGAAGGAGACAAATATGATTGTTACTACGATTGATTTGTTGAATTATCTTCGGTGTACGCGTTATGCCCCGCTTGACAGGGTTTCACAAGAACGCAGATATGAAAAACAAGGAATTGATGATAAGTTTCAAGAAATGCTTTATCTCAGTGGTTTATCTGGTTTTGATTCATCCCCAGATATAGACGATGATGAAGTTATGCAAATCGATGCCGAAAACGTATCTCAAGAACTCATGAATTCGGCGATTAAGACGCTAAAAGATCTTGTAAAAGAAATATTCATGAACCGATTCAACTTTAACGAAATTCAATATAATCAAATTTTTTCTTCTGAATTTACTGACGAAATTACTTTATCGACTAAAATCGATTTTTTGACCAATGAAAACGGGCTCATTACATCGACAACCGTCCTTCCAATTACCGATAAAGAATTCAGTAATTTGAAATATACCGTCAATAAAGATCGGCGACCATTTTTCACGCCGAATATTGATGGTGTTTTCTATCCAGATATGAATCCATTATCGGATGCTAATAAAAACAATTATCAAGATAAACTGAGAAAACTGATGGATCGACACCACTCATTGGGGAGACATCTTTATCATTTAGCGTTTAAATCCTTTATTTTGAATCGGATCTATCCTAATCATTCTAAAAGACATCTATTAGCGGTGATGAATCATCTTTACGTTTACGATGGTAAAATTGATGAACAGGGGAAAGTATATTCAAAAGATCTCATTACTTGTTTTGATATGACCTTCATTGTTGATAAAATGCAATCAATGATTGAAATTGATCTCTATCGCATGATTAATCATATTGAACTTGATGATGATTCCCGTTGTTTGCTTGTCAAAAACGAATGTTGCAAAAACCAGTCATTTGAATGTCAGTTTGTTGATTATTGTTTTTCACATTTGCCAGAAGAACATTCAATACTTCATTACTTTTATAACCATCAAGGGTTTATTGAAAAAACCAATACGTCTGAAATATTACACGATACTTATGATTTAATCAATCAAGGAATTGTCAGTATGGATGATGTCCCGATTTCATGGCTTCATCGTGAAAAGAATTTAATGCAACGATACTGTGTAGAAAACGACTATACGTTTATTAATAAAACTAAAATTCAAACCTATTTGAAAACATTAAAATATCCTATCTATTATCTTGATTTTGAAGCATTCCCGTCAATATTGCCTCGATTTAGAGGAGAAACGCCTTATCAACAATCCGTCTTTCAATTTTCAATTCATATCGAAGAAGAAAATTCAAAGTTAGAACGTTACAATGAATCCACGCATCGATCTTACTTGTCTCAAGATGGTGAAGACCACCGTTTAGACCTTATTAACGCCTTGCTCGCCGCCATCCCAAATGATGGTGGATCAATCGTTGTCTATAATCAAACATTCGAAAGAAATCGGTTGATTGAATTAACTTCCTTTTTTCCTGAACATGCTCAAAGGTTAATCGAGCTATCTGAAAGACTTTTCGATTTATATAGAGTCGTAAAAAATGATCCTAATTTCTATCAAAAACGTGCTTTTTCCAAATCTGAAATAGATTCTTACAATTTTTATGCGCCTTCACTCGATGGAAGTTATTCGTTAAAAAAAGTACTCCCAGCATTAAGCAATATTGATTATTCGTCTCTTCCCATCAACAATGGCGAATTAGCTTACGTACATTATGCGAAACTTCCTGAAATGGATGAAGTTATAAAAGCGAAAACCATCTCTAATTTACTAGAGTACTGTCAACTTGATTCTTATGCTATGTACTTAATAAAAGATGCTTTATTATCCAGAATCTGAACATAAATATTGCTTGCATATTGATAGCTATTATGTTATAATAATCATCGCGCCTAAACCTGGAACATTCGACACTCCAACGTATGCTTCGGATCTAGGTAAGTAAAAATATAAGGAGGAAATATCATGGCACTCAGCAAAGAAAGAACCGTTGAAATCATCAAACAATATCAATTTAAAGAAGGCGACACCGGTTCACCTGAAGTTCAAATCGCTCTACTAACTGAAGAAATTACAACATTGAATGCGCATTTAATCGTTCACAAACACGATTTCCATTCAAAACGCGGTCTTCTCATGAAGGTTGGTAACAGAAGAAGTTTACTTGATTATTTAAAGTCAATTTCACCTGAACGTTATTTGGCATTGATCGAAAAACTCGGATTACGTCGATAGTTTAAAAGACAAGCACCCAAAGAAGTTTGGGTGCTTATTATTTGTTTAAATCATTTTTTTGAAAAGAAAAGTGGATAAAATAGGATTTAAAAGAGGCCAAATATGGGATATTTGGTAGGGAGAAGAGGGTATATAAAATGAGTGAGAAAGTCGTATTAGAAAGAGAGTTTGCCGGCGCGAAGTTAGTCGTAGAAATCGGACAACTCGCAAAGCAAGCTACCGGCGCAGCTTTAATTCGCTATGCTGACACAGCTGTATTATCGGTCGCAGTTATTGGTGACAAGCCATCAACACAAGATTTCTTTCCGTTAATGGTGCTTTACACAGAGAAACTTTATTCAGCAGGTAAAATTCCTGGAGGATTTTTACGCCGTGAAGGACGCCCTTCAGAACGTGAAACATTAGCAGCAAGAGCTATTGATCGTCCAATTCGTCCGTTATTTGATGACAACTTCCGCTATGAAGTTCAAATCATTAACACAGTAGTATCAACCAATCCTGATTATGCCCCTGACATGGCAGCTTTATTTGGATCCAGTCTTGCACTTGGACTCGGTGGCGTTCCATTCAATGGTCCTGTTGCAGGTGTCGTTGTAGCAAAAGTCAATGGAGAATTCGTTTGCATGCCCTCCGTTGAACAATTGTTAATGTCTGATTTAGATTTAACAGTCGCAGGGACTAAAACCGCTGTCAACATGGTTGAAGCCGGCGCAAAACAAATTAAAGAAGAAGATATGTTAGATGCGATCATGTTTGCTCATGAAAAAATAAAAGAATTAGTCGCTTTCCAAGAAGAGATTATTGCTAAATACGGAAAACCCGTCATTGAAGTCGAAATCAATAACATCCCTGAAGAAATTCGTGCTGCTGTTTATGATTTAGAAGCTGGAAGAATCGTAAAATCAGTTTCAATTCATGAAAAATTGGCAAGAGGCGATGCAATTCGCGCCATTGAAGAAGAAATCATCGAAATCATGGAAGCTAAATACAAAGCAACAGGACTCGACAAAGATGAAATTGCGATCCAAATCGGATATGTTAATCGTGTCTTAGAAGAAATCCAAGTCAATGAAGTCCGTCGTTTAATCACCGTTGATAAAATTCGTCCTGATGGCCGTAAGACTGATGAAGTTCGTCCTTTAGCGGCAGAAATCGATTTATTTGAAAGAACCCATGGTTCTGCATTGTTCACACGTGGACAAACTCAAGTTTTGGGTGTCACAACCCTCGGTGCATTAGGCGAAGCACAAATCATCGATGGTGTGACCATTGAAGATGGCAAACGCTTTATGCTTCATTACAATTTTCCACAATTCTCTGTTGGTTCAACCGGACGTTATATGTCACCGGGAAGACGTGAAATCGGACATGGCGCTTTAGGCGAAAGAGCTTTACTTCAAGTGATTCCTGATGAAGAAACATTCCCTTATACCATTCGTGTGGTCGGTGAAGTATTAGAATCAAATGGTTCTTCATCACAAGCAACAATCTGTGCATGCTCCATGGCCCTCATGGCTGCTGGAGTCCCCATTAAAGCTCAAGTGGCTGGTATTGCGATGGGATTGGTCAAAAAAGATGAACATTATACTATTTTAACCGATATTCAAGGGTTAGAAGATCATTTTGGCGACATGGATTTCAAAGTAGCCGGAACGAGAGAGGGTATCACCGCTTTACAAATGGATATCAAAATATCTGGCATTAGCCGTCAAATACTGAAAGAAGCGCTTGAACAAGCTAAAACAGCTCGTCTTCAAATTCTTGATGTCATGGACTCGGTTATTTCTACACCGCGTGAAGAATTAAATCAATACGCTCCAAAAGTTAAAATGATGAGAATCAATCCTGACAAAATTCGTGATGTTATCGGTTCTGGCGGTAAAACAATTACTGCAATCATCGAAAAATGCAATAATGTTAAGATTGATATCGAACAAGATGGACGCGTTATCTTCATGCATACTGATATGTTCTTCATCAATCAAGCAATCAAAATGATTGAAGATATCATTCGCAGTGTTGAAGTTGGCGAAGTGTACAACGGAAAAGTTGTTAGAATTGAGAAATTCGGTGCATTCGTTGAACTATGGCCCGGACAAGATGGATTATGTCACATCTCTCAAATCGCTAAAGAACGTGTAGCGAAAGTCGAAGATGTTGTCAAACTTGGCGATATCATCGCTGTAAAAGTCATTGGTGTCGATGAAAAAGGTCGAGTTGATCTATCGCGCAAAGTTTTACTTGAAGCAATTTCAAAATAATAGTGTGATATAATAAAAGTGTCAGGTTATCAGGTAATCGAGCACGAAAGTGTTAGGAAAGTCCATGCTAGCACAGGCTGAGATGCCTGTAGTGATTGTGCTGAACGAACCGATAAGTTCAGGCGCCAGCAATGGCGACGGCGGGAAACGGGACTTTAAAAGCCCTATACCCCTAAGGTGCCACAGAGACGAGTCATGCAAAATATGCATGAATGAAACGCGGTAAACCCCTCAAGCTAGAAACCCAAATTTGGTAGGGGAACGGAAGGCGAATAATTCAATTCAGCCAACTGGCGGCTTCGGCCGGAGATAAATGATTACCACCTCGTAAGAGGAACAGAACATGGCTTACAGATAACCTGGCATTTTTTAAAAAGCATAGACAGCGTTTATGCTTTTTTCATTGAAAAAATAACAAATATAGTGTAAAATTAAGCAGCATATAAATATTAGAAAGGGTGAGGCTAGTGAGCAACCAAGATCTTTTAAAAAAACGTCAAAAGCACATTAGAAACTTCTCGATTATTGCCCATATCGACCATGGTAAATCAACGCTCGCTGACCGCATTCTTGAAACAACTTCAGCGGTTCCAATGCGAGAGATGAAAAACCAACTTCTTGATTCGATGGACCTTGAAAGAGAACGCGGCATTACCATAAAACTGAATTCTGTAGAATTGCAATATAAAGCAAAAAACGGAGAAAACTATATATTTCACTTGATTGATACCCCGGGTCATGTCGATTTTACGTATGAAGTTTCGCGGTCTTTAGCAGCATGTGATGGTGCCATATTAGTCATCGATGCTTCGCAAGGAATTGAAGCGCAAACCCTAGCGAATGTTTATTTAGCACTCGATAATAATCTCGAAATTATCCCAGTCATCAATAAAATCGACTTACCAAATGCGGATCCCGTTAAAGTCATTCAAGAGATGGAAGATACCATCGGACTTGATGGAAAAGACGCGATTTTAGCTTCTGCAAAATCCGGTATTGGGATTGTTGATATTTTAGAGTCGGTAGTTAAAAATGTACCCGCACCGAATGGAGACATCGATGCGCCATTACAAGCATTAATCTTTGATTCATATTATGATGCTTACCGTGGAGTCATCCCGCTGATTCGAGTTGTCAATGGCATCTTACGCAAAGGCGATAAGATAAAAATGATGGCAACCAAAGCTGAATACGAAATCATTGATTTAGGTGTTTTCACGCCCAAAGAAGAAGCGCGTGAATTTCTCGCAACAGGCGATGTTGGTTTTTTAACAGCGGCAATCAAAAGTATTGAAACCATTCACGTAGGTGATACCGTCACGCACGCAGATGAACAAGCGGTGATTCCTTTACCCGGTTACCGTAAATTAACGCCAATGGTCTATTGTGGTATTTATCCAGTTGATGCCTCTGATTATTCAACCTTAAGAGAATCACTTGATAAACTTAAACTATCGGATGCCTCTTTACAATATGAGCCTGAAACCTCAAGTGCGCTTGGCTTTGGATTTCGTGTCGGATTTTTGGGATTATTACACATGGAGATATTTCAAGAACGTTTAGACCGTGAATTCAATCAAAATGTGATTGCGACCGCTCCATCAGTCAATTACCGAGTCGTACTCACTGATAAATCAATCATCGATATCGATAACCCTGCCATGTTACCAGACCTTGGAAGAGTCCATCATATCGAAGAACCTTATGTCAAAGCAACCATCATCAGTCCTTCAGAATATGTTGGTAACATCATGGAGCTTTGTCAAAGAAAACGCGGAACATTTAAAGATATGCAATACATTAGCGTTAGCCGCGTCGAATTAATGTATGATATTCCTTTATCTGAAATCATATTTGATTTCTTTGATAAACTTAAATCTTCAACGAAGGGCTATGCATCATTGGATTATGAACTCTCGGGATACAAAGAATCAAAACTTGTGAAACTTGATATTTTATTAAATGGTGAACCCGTTGACGCCCTTGCGATGATTGTTCACCAAGAATTTGCTTATGAACGTGGCAGCAAGATGTGTAGCAGACTTAAAAACCTGATACCAAAACAATTGTTTGAAATTCCAGTGCAAGCAGCCATTGGCTCAAAAGTTATTGCTAGATCCAATATTAAGGCCATGAGAAAAGACGTTTTAGCAAAATGTTATGGCGGCGACATCTCTCGAAAGAAGAAATTGCTCGAAAAACAAAAAGAAGGGAAGAAACGGATGAAATCAGTTGGATCCGTTGAAATTCCTCAAGAAGCATTTATGAGTGTTTTATCGTTGGATGATGATGATTAGTCATCATCCTTTTTTTCTATTTTTGGGTATATCGATATACATTTTTTAAAGATTATGTTAACATAATGATGGTGATTCTATGATAAATAGCCTTTATATTCACATTCCTTTTTGTAAAAGCATTTGTACTTATTGCGATTTTACAAAACTAGTAGGAAACCAAGCGATGATGGTTCAATACATGGATGCAATGCTACAAGAACTCAATTATTACCGTGATGACTATCGTCAAATAAAGACCGTTCATATTGGGGGTGGGACCCCATCTTCATTACCAATCGATATACTCGAAAAGCTGTTACAACGACTTTCAACTTTGATTGATTTGAAATCATTGAAGGAATTTGGGATTGAAGCAAATCCAAATGATGTGACTGACGAATTTGTCAAACTTCTCATGAAGTATGATGTTAATCGTATTAGTCTTGGCGTTGAATCGAGCTTTCAAAAACATTTGATTGCTATGAACCGTTCACATACCGTTTCACAAGTGAACGAGGCGGTTTCTATTCTTCATAAAAACAATTTTTTCAATATAAATCTTGATTTTATCTATGCTTGGCCCACGCAAACCATGGAAGAATTGAAAAGAGATCTTCACTTTGCGATTTCACTGAAACCAACGCATTTGTCATTTTATGCCTTAATTCTTGAACCAAAAACGATATTATTTCATGAATATCAGAATCATAATCTCGATTTAATTGATGAAGAGACAGATGCTTCAATGTATGAATATCTCTTAGATGAATTACCTAATAACGGTTATCATCAATATGAAATCAGTAATTTTGCACTCCCAGGATTTGAGTCGAAACATAACCTTGCTTACTGGCAACTTGATGAATACTTAGGAATTGGGATGGGTGCTCATTCGCAAATAGGAAGTGGACGTTTTCATAACTTTTTAAAGTTCAAAGATTATCTTGAGTCCGTCAAAAAAACGGGACGAGGGATTGAATCGATGGATCCTTGTGATTTAATTCAAGAGACTTTTATCATGGGACTAAGAACCATGAAAGGTGTCGATTTAGATGAATTCCAAAATCGATTTGGTGTCAATCCAATGATTCACTACCCAAGAATTTTAAAAAATATTGAAGAAAATTTATTAGTTATTGATAATCGTTATCTACGACTGACACGAAAAGGTATGTTGTTATTAAACTACGTAGAACGCAGTTTTATCTAGATAGGATGTGGTTGATTTGCTCGATAGTTTTTTAAAAGAATATATCTATTATTTAAAAATTACAAAAAACTTAGCTAAAAATACGATTATTTCCTATCAAAATGATTTGATTGATTATCTTGATTTTTTGGACAAACAATATCACTTAAGCCAACCCGATAAAATTGTAAAACAACATGCGCTCAATTATATGAACCATCTCAAACGCGCTGAATTGTCCGCTCGTTCGATCGCAAGAAAATTATCAGCGATAAAATCATTTCATCATTATTTAGTCACTGAAAAATTATGTGATGAAAATATCTTTATATCCATTTCTCAACCCAAGGTTACAAACGCTTTACCGGTTGTCTTGAATCAAGAAGAAATCATGCGATTGATTGACGCTGCAAAAGGGGAATTAAACGTACTTGATATTCGGAATTTAGCGATGGTTGAATTGGCATACGGTTCTGGATTGAGAGTATCAGAATTAATCAATTTAAGAGTATCTGACTTGCATTTAAACAATTCTTTGGTTAAAATTATCGGAAAAGGATCAAAAGAGCGAATTGTTCCTTTAGGTGAAAATGCGGTTTTCGCCATCAGAAAATATCTTGTTGAATCAAGACCAATGATTCATCCTGAAGGGAAAGACACTTTATTTGTGAACCGTTCTGGCCAAAAATTATCCCGCGTTGGTTTTTATAAAATCATTCAAAAACTTGCCTTAGTGGCGAAAATCGATAAATCGATATCGCCACACACACTCAGACATTCGTTCGCTACTCATCTTCTTGAGAATGGAGCTGATTTGAGAGCCGTTCAAGAATTGTTGGGTCATGAAGATATTATGACGACAGAAAATTATACTCACATTTCAAAACAGCATTTGCAAAATGCATATCAATCCGCACATCCGCGGGCGAATAGAAAGGAAGTTAACTAAATGAAATACAAAAGAATATTTTTGATTGTCATCGATTCAGTTGGTGTTGGTGCTATGCCAGATGCTGATCAGTTTGGTGATGTAGGAAGCAATACAATAGGTAATCTAGCAAGAGCAACTGGAGGAATTTCATTGCCGGTACTAGAATCTTTTGGCTATGGAAATTTGACCGATATATTAGGAGTAAAACCGGTTGATAATCCAAAAGCAAATGTAGGCAAAATGGCTGAACTATCCAATGGAAAAGATACGATGACGGGACACTGGGAATTTGTTGGGATTAAAACCGAAACACCTTTTCAAACGTTCACCGATACCGGTTTTCCAAAAGCATTAATCGATGAACTTGAAAGAAAAACGGGTCGAAAAGTGATTGGCAATATTGCGGCGAGCGGAACGGAAATATTAGTGAATCTCGGACCAGAACATGTCAAAACTGGCGCGATGATTGTCTATACAAGTGCCGATTCAGTTTTACAAATTGCAGCTCATGAAGAGATTATTCCATTAGAAGAACTTTATCACATTTGTCATATCGCCCGTGAAATCACGATGAAAGATGAATGGAAAGTGGGAAGAATCATTGCAAGACCGTTCTTAGGGGATGAAGTGAATGGATTTAAACGAACCACTAATCGTCACGATTACGCATTAAGTCCTACAGAAAAAACTGTTTTGAATTATCTTGATGAATCAAAATTTGATGTTATTTCTGTCGGGAAAATTCGCGATATATTTAATGGTTCTGGCATCACCGCTCATCACGGAATCGTTTCAAATCATGATGGGATGTTAAAAACGATTGAAATTGCAAAAGGCGATTTTATGGGTCTTTGTTTTGTCAATCTTGTCGATTTTGATGCATTATATGGACACCGTCGCGACCCAATTGGATATAAAAATGCAATGGAAGAATTTGATAAAGATTTAGAAAGTTTACTTCCTTATATTGGTGAAGAAGATTTGCTTATTATCACGGCCGACCATGGAAACGATCCAACGCACAGTGGAACCGACCATACAAGAGAATATGTGCCGATGTTCTTCTATAATCGGTATTTTAAGGGCAGTAATTTGCCCATTAGCGATACTTTCGCCGATCTTGGTGCAACGATTGCTGATAACTTTAATGTCGCGCAAACAGCCCATGGTAAAAGTTTGCTAAAGAAATTAAAATAACGACTCTTAAAAAAAGATTGACTTTGACGGTCAATCTTTTTTTGATTAATTTGAATTCTCTTGAGTCGAACGAATGAGATATCGATGATATCTTAATTCAATGTCACGAAGCGATTTTTTTAGTTTTTTTCGATTTTTTGTTATGAGAGGTTTCACTACTTTATGATAATCAACTTCTTTTTTAGCGATTTTTATATAGGGTTGATAAGAATTGATTAATTTTTTAAAATCACTAGCGACACCGTCTGTAAACTGACGGTTCGTTTTAATTGCAAGGTGATATTCACTAGATAGTTTCGCTACGATTTTGTCGGTTTTGGCTTGATCAATTTTAATTTGTGAAATATACTCATTTTCTACATTAATCAGTTGTTGCTTCAATAGCGAAATTGAATTCTCATGACGCGTTTGCCACCCTATTTGATAGGTTTCGGCTTCCTTCTTCATATTTTCTTCTTCACGAGATAACTCTGATGCTTTATTTAAGTAAGCTGATTCAACTGCTTGAAGTCGACTTGCATACCTTGTGCGTATTTGTTCTCTAGAAAGACCAATGTCCTCAAGCAATTCGTTGTAATCTTTATGATTTATTTCTTCAGTTTTTTGGAAATAGATTTCGAGGTAGTTCTTCATCAAGTCTCTTGTATTTTCGTCTAACTCAATTTCTGCTTTTTTCACTTGGAATTGCATACGATTATTAATACGTTCAAGCATATCATAGAAAGTAGGATCTAAGATGTTCACTGAACTATCAAGATAAGGCTTTAATACATCATAGCGTTCCTTGGCGAAATGATATAATTCAGAAAATTCAGAAATCGTTGTGTCTCTTAATTCGGTCGCATCGTGGATTGCATCATCTAAATATTCTTTTAATTGCGTTAATTCAGCATTTGCCTTTAAAATAATTTGGTCATCAGACATGTCTTGAATCAAAGTATTAATTTTTTGATCGCGACTTTTGGTAGATCTTTCGATTTTTTGTACGATAGATTTGCGAACCTTGTCATCTTTCGAAAATTCTAGTTGTCGACTGTCTTGATAGAAGAAAGCTTCAAACTCATTTTTTATCAACTTGATTTGTTCGCTGTAACGATGTTTTGTCGTTTCAATCACTTCTTGATGATAATTTTTTTCTCCATCAATGGTTTCAGTAATTGCTTCAAGCCGAAGTCGATATTCATATTCTGCTAGTTTTACTTGTTCTTCAGCAAAACGCATTTGATTTAAATAAGTATTTAAAACAAATTCATTATGGATTTTTGATTCGTTATCAACCCGGGACTGTTGACCGACCAAATAACTTAATTCGTTTTCATACATGGCTTTAAAGAATAAAGCCTTCATTTCGTACTGTTTAAGGATATAGTCGATTTTTGATTTTGCTTCAGCGACGTAAATATTGTGAGTTTCCTTTTCCCTCGTTGAGTCAATCAATGTTTGACTAATGAGTGATAGCCACATTCTGTTGGTATTAAATGATTCGATAAGGTACGATAAATGTTCGTTTGTCGCTTTATCGAGACGTTCAATAAGAACCCGTTCTTTTAGAATGGTTTGTTTTGCAAGCGCTCTTTTAAGACTGGTTGTTAATACAAAAACATTAATGTCATAAATTTCCTTTAAAATTTCGATTTCTTGTTTGTACATCGTTTTTTTAACTGAATATCGTAAATCGGTTTCAAGTGAATTAATTTCACTCTTGATTTTTGCGGTTTGAATATCATAATTGATATTTGCTTTCAACTCTTTGTTAACCTTTAATACGGATAGAAACATTCTTTCATCTTTAATTAAAGTTGAACTTTGATCACCTAAGGACTGAGCTAAAAACGGGTCTATTCTCATGATTTGCAAATATTGATCCAAAGCAAGTTCCATTTTTGCGATTTGCTTTGCGCTGTATTTTTCATTATAGACAATCATTCTAACTTTATCGTGCATTTGTTGTTTAAGAAGACGATGAGCCTTCAATTCGAGTTGTTTTTTAACGAGAGGCCAGCGTTCAAGTTTTTTGATAAGTTTTAGCAGGGGAGTTAAATCTTTTGTATTACCAATTCGGTCAAGATCAACGGCGGTCATTTTATAATCGTTTAGATAAACATTCGGAGTATCGAAAAAATCGTATGCTTTGACCCAATCATAGGATTTTGAGCGAAGAAGTCTTTCGTTTATATGATTAAATAAAGTCATATATTCAAGGTGAAGTTGTTCTCGAATTTGTGAATTTTGATAGATTTGATGGTCTTTAAATGTATTAAATTGATTAATTTTATCACTGGTTAAGGCCTGAACTTCGATGGAGGTGGGATCCGATTCTGCACTATAAGTTAATTGATTATCGGAATAATGTTTCAATTCCTTTTCATAAAATGCATTAATTTGTAACATTTTTTGATTCTTATTATTGAGAATACGCGAAATATTTTCATCCATGAATTTAATCTCGTCATCTAATTCGGAGAACATTTGATATATATTTTCTTGGTGTTTATCAAGAATGGTTTGGATAACTTGATTTTTATCAGAATAGTATTCGAAATATTCTTCATTAGCGATAATTTCATTTAGGTAAGCATGTTCATGAAAATCAAAGAATTCTTTTTTAACCGTGAGAAGGGCTTTTGATAGATAATCAACAGAGTTGATGATTTCATCTGCGTTCATGCGATCATAATGGAGAATTGTCTCATTTTGCTCATGCGTAGAGATTTCTGTGTTACGAATAATCTTAGACCGTTCTACGACAACTTCCTCATCGTGAAATAGGATTGAATCTTGAAGTAAAGCGGCTTGTTTTTTGAGTTGTCTTAAGCGATTTTCAACTTGATTAAGGTTGTTAATCGTGATTTGTTTATGGGCTTTTGCATAGTCAGTAATCTTTTGATAAAATGATTCATACAATGCCGCTTCATTGGCAAAAGCATCGTTAATTTGAGAACGATATCTTGTCTTATTGTCAGAAGCCACAAATTTAGTCTCTTTTGCCATAAAAGATTCCTTTCTAAACGTTTAAAACCCTTTTTTGTTTTTCATTTGATTCAATCGTTTTTTTATTTATTTTATCTTGAGCCATGGATGATTTATCTTGCGTGTCCTTAAATAATTCATTTGATTTTTTGGCAATTTTTTTCGTAGTTTCCATTTGTTTATCAAAAGGATGAAGGATGACAGCGTCGTTAAATAATATGCTGTTGTATTCCATCTGATTACCAATAAATCTGCCAAAATTTTGTTGGTAGATTGTTTCGATGTTGCGATGTTCTTTAATCAACTGTTCTTCAGCATTAGCGATTTCTTTATACAATACTAAATAATCATTTGGCAGTCTAGATTTGACAGCTTCAATTTGCTCAAGATAGATTGGAGTCGCTAACAATTTTTTCTCTTCGATATCAGTTAATTCACGATTCAAGATCGCTTGTCTTTCATTCATTAATGCTATCTTTGCGCTTTCCATTTGTTCGATTTCACGGTTTTGAATTTCTGGTAGCGTCATAATCGATTGATTCAAATTAGCATGATATTCGATGCGTTGTTTATCATTTAGTGCTTCTTCATTATCTTTTGATATTGCTAGTAATTGAGCTTGATCAAACAAAATCGACTTTTTCACTTTATAATCATTTTCGATATCAATAAAGTTCTTTTGAGCTTTTGCTATTTTATCTGAAAGCGATTGTGAAATTTGAGCTTTACTCTTGTCGTGATTTTTATCGATATCATCGATTGAATTAATTAATTCGGTTTTGACGAACTCAAGTATTGCCTTTTCCCGAGTTAATTCATTCAAGAAAGTTTGATTTAATTGGAAAACCTTTTCTTTCATTAATAATTCAAATGCAGCATACTCATGATCAAGATTTGATAATAATTTATGCGTTTTTTGTTTTTTTGTAGCAGCAGAATAAATTCTTTTTTCATAAGCATCATTGATAATCTTTTGTTCTTCGAATTGTTTTTCTCGTTTCACACGAATTGCTATAACATCGTCTTGAATGCTTTTTTCTAGGGCATTGTCGAAGAATAAATTAAGATAATCTTGATAGTCCTTAAAAAGAAGAAGGTTTTCAATATAGAATTTCTCAATTAATGCTATTTTTCTTAACGGTTTCATGGTTCGATTAATATGAGGGGATAATTCGTCGCAATTACAGTTGAATCGATAGATAATTAATTCAATAGGAGAAGATATTTCATCAATTGACTTGGCCAAATGACATGACTCATTAATCGTTTTTAGCGTATCAATTGCACTGTTAAAAGTATAAAAGACATCAAACTTAAATAGTTTTTCGGTTTCAATAACTTTTGATTGTAAAGGTAGCGTTTGATTGCTCAAATTCACAAGCATATTTTTAAAGTTCAGCGACAATTTATTAATTCTATTTAATAAGTAGTCATGGGTTTTAAACAAATACTGGCTTAAAAAAGTCACTGCTTGTCGATTTTGCTTTGTCAAATCATTATATTTTGCTTCACGAGATTTAATGGCATTTAGTCTTTCGTTTTCAAGAACTCTTGCATAACGATATGGATGGGAATCTTTATCAATAAAGTCTTTTGCATACTTTGTTTGAGTTTTATGTAGATCAATTAATTTTTGAGTTTCGTGGACATAATCGACAACGTAAGCATTCCCTAATTGTTCAGTATTTTTATAGTTGTTTTCTTGAGTCTCAATTGCTTTTCCGATAACGTATACTTTTCTTGTCATCGATAAATTATCATCTGAATATGCAATTTTTCCTTCCGCCTCAATTAAAGAAAGTATTTTACGGTGCATTGTTTCTGCTATCATAAATTGTTTATCTAAAGCCGATTCGTGTATTTGTCGTTCGAGATTATTAATTAATTTGAGGTGTTTTGTTTCGATACTGTCTTTTTCTTTAAGCAAATTTGATTCTGTTAACTGATTTTGAATCGACAGTAGTTTCTCGGTTTTTTCAAATTCAATCGATAATTTTCGAAGATTGATTTTATGTTGGTAATCAGCAAAAAAGCGGTCATATTCAAGCGATTTTATATATTTTTGATAATCGCCTGTAATATCTAAATTTTCCATTTCTTTTCTGATTTCAGCTATTTCTAATCTGTTTTTAGATTCTAGTTCAATAATTTCTTTACTGATTCTATCGACGTTTGTAATTAGTTCGGTTAATCGATTCGTTGCATCATTGACTGTCACCAGCAGATTGATTTTATAATCCTCAAATATTTTTGAAGAGGCAAAGATATAATCGGTTGCTGTTTGAGCAATGTTTTGGTTAAAACGAATAAAATCCGATAACATATTGTCAATTTCATCCATGGATTCGTTGATATAAAAAGCGAAATTTGAATAAAGATTAATGCTGTTTTGGAAAAATTCACTTGGCATATAATAAGCAAGTTTTATTTCCTCAACCCTTCTAAACGAATCAATCTTTATTTTCTTAATTTCATTTTGATATTTTTGAATCAATAGATCCGACATTTCTCGATTTCTTTTTAAGAGAAAATCAGCTTTAGCATTGATAATCTTATATTGCATGATGTATTTTTTCGTTAACTTTATATTACTATCATGGTCTGCTTGAATCAATTTTTCACCGACTGTGGTGACGGATTTCTTTAAATCGTTACTAACCAAAGTTTCAAAGGACTGACGTTGTTCATTAATATTATGAATTTGCTCGACAAATTGATTAATTAATTTTTGATTGAGAACAGAATGTGGTTTTTGTCGAACCAGTGATAAATCATCTATAATTTTTTTCTTTTGTGCAAATACTTGAGTTGTAGTTTTAAATAAAACAGTAATATTGTTCTTCGATTCCCTTAAATCTTCAAGCGTATTAATGACGGAAGAGGTCATAAATTTAGCATCGTTAAACCCTTGATCATTCAATTTTTTAGAAAGATCATTCAATGAATTTTTAGATTTTTCCATCGACCATAGTAAAGTATCATACTGTCGATTATTGATACTAGAGTAATTCTTTCTTATCGTATCAAATCTCAAGTCTTCATCTCTAACAAAATTTGCATGTATCGCTGATTCACGATCAATATAAGCTTCAGAAACTTTACACATTTCAATGTACTTCTCGTGAGCTTGTTTTTGTAATAATTCAAATTTACTGATAATTGAATTGTATTCGTTTTGTTCTTCAAAATTTAAGTTTCTCTGATTTCTTGCATTATCTTCAAAATCAATGGTTAAGGCATCAAAAAGAAGCTTATATTCATGTTGAACATAAGCTATTGCTGCCGAAAAATCAGCTTCATATTGTTGAAAAGTCCTGAAATACTCTTCATCAAAAACTGCGAAATTAGATTCAATTTTAGCGATTTCCACACGATAATTATCTTCAATTATTTTAATGGAATCTTGAATTTCATTGATGGTATGATCGTGTCTTAAAATTTCAGGAGAGAATGCTTGCGGCAGAATTATGTTATTAGCGCGTTTTCTTGGCATTTCCTCACCCCTTTGAATCTTTTATCTTAATTATATATTATGTCCATTTGAATTACAATAAAAGAACTCGAAATACTTATCCAAAAAAAAGTATTTGTTTGGTATAATTAGTATGAGGTGCTATCAATGGACAAACGCATACTAACGAATAACTTATTAATGGATGATGAAGTTGAAGCTACATTAAGACCACAACATTTTAATGAATACATCGGTCAAACAAGCGTGAAAGAAATGATTCAAATCGCAGTTGAAGCAGCTCGAAAACGCAATGAATCCCTTGACCATGTTTTATTATATGGTCCGCCTGGCTTGGGAAAAACCACACTAGCGCAAGTGATTGCAAATGAACTGGGTGTTACGATGAAGGTTGTAAGTGGACCGACCATTGAACGCACTGGCGACCTAGCAGCGATTTTAACGAGTCTTGAACCAGGCGACGTTTTGTTTATTGATGAAATCCATCGATTACCAAAAATCGTTGAAGAAATTCTATATTCTTCGATGGAAGATTTTGTCATTGATATCGTTGTTGGAAAAGATTCTGGTGCGAAATCGATTCGCGTTGATTTGCCTCCATTCACATTAATCGGAGCGACAACTCGATTTGGTGATTTAACTGGCCCCTTAAGAGATCGTTTTGGCATCGTTCACAAACTCGAATTTTATAATGACCAAGATTTAGAAACCATTTGTCGACGTACCGCAAGTATTTATAATTGTGAAATACATGACTACGCAATCCAAGAACTTGCAAAACGTAGTCGCGGGACGCCAAGAATTGTCAACCGACTCTTTCGAAGAGTTCGAGATTATGCTGATATTTTAAGTGATGGGATTATAACCATTGACATTACCAAAATCGCCTTAGAAAAACTCAAGATCGATGAATCTGGTCTCGATCGCAAGGACAGAGAATATTTACTCGGAATTATTGAAAAATATCATGGTGGTCCTGTTGGCCTTGAAACAATTGCAACTTCAATCAGTGAAGATCCACAAACGCTCGAAGATGTCTATGAACCGTTTTTAATTCAAAAGGGATTTATCAGTCGAACGCCAAGAGGGCGAGTTGTTACCGAAAAAGCATACCGTCATTTAAAGAAATCTTTTCAAGGAACATTATTCGAATGAAAACATCAGATTTTGATTACCATCTACCTGAAGAGTTAATTGCTCAAACACCACTTTCCGATCGAAGCGCTTCAAGATTATTACTTGTCGATCGAGCTTCAAGTCATTTAAAACATGATATTTTTAAAAATATCACCGACTATTTAATGTCTGGTGATGTTTTAGTCTTGAATGATACCAAAGTATTACCAGCGAGATTACTCGGTATAAAAAAAGAAACAAATGCAGTTATCGAAATATTGCTTCTAACAGAACTGGGTAAAAATATTTGGGAAACATTAGCAAAACCAGCGAAGAGAGTAAAAATAGGAACTGAAATTGTCTTTGGAGACGGTTCGTTAATTGCAAAATGCATTCAAGAAGGCGAAGAGGGAATTCGTCATTTTGAGATGATATATAAAGGCATCTTCTTAGAAATCCTTGATCGATTAGGCGAAATGCCTTTACCTCCTTACATTCATGAGAGATTAGAAGACCCCGATCGTTACCAAACAGTATATTCAAAATCCATAGGTAGCGCAGCTGCACCTACAGCTGGCCTTCATTTTACGAATGCATTATTAGATTCAATCAAACAAAAAGGTGTCATCATTTGCACCCTTACGCTTCATGTCGGATTAGGAACTTTTCGACCTGTCGCTGTCGATGATGTTTTGAAACATAAAATGCATTCCGAATTCTATCGGGTTGAACAAAATACGATTGATATCTTAAAAGATGCAAAAAAAGAGAAACGAAGAATTATCTCCGTTGGCACAACAACGACAAGAACACTCGAAGCAATCTATCAAAAATACGGTGATTTCGCTCAAGATTCTGGATGGACTGACATCTTCATTTACCCCGGATATAAATTCAAGGCCATCGATGCGTTAATAACGAATTTTCATCTACCAAAATCAACCTTAATTATGTTGGTATCTGCATTTGCTTCAAAAGAAATAATTATGAATGCATATGAAGTGGCTGTTAAGGAAAATTATCGCTTTTTCTCTTTTGGAGATTCAATGTTTATCTACGATTTTTAGTATAAAAAAAAGGGCAAATGCCCTTTAGTCATTCAATGGTGTAATTTTTTTAATTAAATAAACAAATGGAGTATCGAAGGCGGCTACCATGGTTTTTATGATGAAAGTCGATAGGAAGATTTGCCATAAAATAGATGAATTCATTACACCTATAAATGCCAAAGATACAAAGATAGCAGTATCAATGAACTGGCTAATAATTGTCGCAACATTATTTCGAACCCATAACCATTTCGTATCTGGCAATTTGGCTTTAATCTTATGAAATAAGTAGACATCGAGTGTTTGGCTGATGAGATAAGCTATCAAACTGGCCCCAGCGACTCGCAGATAAAATCCAAAAATTGCATCTAAATGCGGTTGCGCACTATCGTATTGGTTTGGGATGAACAAAAGCGCAAGTTGCATAATGATGATGGAAACTGCCATCGTAAAAAATCCGAGATAAACAGCTTTCTGAGCTGATTTCTTTCCGTATTTTTCACTTAAAGCGTCGGTTGCGAGAAAGATGGTTCCATACATAATATTACCTAATGTTGCCTCAAGACCAAATAAAGTGACCGTTTTCATCACTTGTATATTTGCGAGAATCGTTCCCATCGCAATCCATACAAAGATTCCCGTTTTACCAAATAATTTATAACAAATTATAAATAAAATAAAGTTTGTTAAAGCAAATATAAACCATAATAATTCATTGGGCATTGTAATTCCTCCTAGTTTTGTTTTCGCAGGATGGATTTCGAACTGCGTTGCTAATTCATTATATCAAAATGTGTTGTAAATACAACAATAATGTTTATTTCATTGAAAAAAGTGGTCAAAAGTAGTACAATGATTATGACATTTTAGGAGGTTTCATATGGAAAGAAAAGTATTGGTTGAAATTTCTGCACGTCACATTCATCTCTCACAAGATGATTTAGAGACTTTGTTTGGTGCCGGACATGAATTAACTGTAAAAAAGATGTTATCACAACCAGGACAATACGCCGCTGAAGAACGCGTTACTGTTGTTGGTCCTAAAAAAGAATTAGCGAATATTACCATACTTGGTCCGGTCAGAAAAGTGACGCAAGTAGAATTATCGCTAACAGATGCAAGAAGCATCGGAATCGCTGCTCCAATTCGTGAATCCGGAGATATTTTCAAGACAGCGCCTTGTAAAATTGTTGGGCCGAAAGGATCAGTTGAAATTTCAGAAGGCGTCATCATTGCCAAACGTCATATTCACGTCACTCCCCTTGATGCGGTTCGTTTCGGTTTAATGGATAAACAAGTTGTCCAAGTTAAAATTCCGACAAAAGATCGTTCGTTAATTTTTGATGATGTTGTCATCCGTATCCGAAGCGATTTTGAAACAGCGATGCATATCGATACTGACGAAGGAAATGCTGCAGGCATTTCTGGAGAAGTTTACGGAATTATCCTATAAATTATGTCATTTTCTTTTGAATTAAAGCATATTTGCCAACAATCAAAAGCTAGAACTGGGGTCATCCACACTTCACATGGAAGTTTTGAAACCCCAGTTTTTATGCCTGTTGGTACTCAAGCAACGGTTAAGACACTTGAACCAAGAGAAATCGAAGAAGTTAGCGATGGAATTATATTAGGGAACACCTACCATCTTTGGCTGCAACCGGGGGACGACATCGTGCAAGCACATGGTGGCATTCGCGGTTTTATGCGTTGGAACGGGCAACTTTTAACCGATTCAGGAGGATACCAAGTTTTTAGTCTTTCGCATATTCGAAAGATAAAAGAAGAAGGTGTCGAATTTCGTCATCACTTAAGTGGTGAAAGACTTTTTATGAGTCCTGAAGACTCGATTCGAGTCCAAAATAATTTAGGCGCAGATATCATCATGAGTTTTGATGAATGTCCTCCGTTTTACGCAGATTATGATTATATGAAATCATCGGTTGAAAGAACGATACGCTGGGCTGCGCGTGGAAAAGCAGTGCATAAGTTTCCATCTGAACAAGCGCTTTTTGGCATTGTTCAGGGCGGGCCATTTAAAGATTTGAGAAAGCATTCCATTGAAGAATTGATTAAAATCGATTTTCCTGGATATTCAATCGGAGGATTATCAGTTGGTGAATCGAAAGTGGAAATGTATGAAATGCTTGAATATTTGAATCCGTTAATGCCTCATGACAAACCTCGTTATTTGATGGGAGTTGGCTCTCCTGATGATCTCATCATGGGAGTCATCAATGGAATCGATATGTTTGACTGCGTTTTGCCAACAAGAATCGCTCGTCATGGCACCGCAATGACCTCTTCAGGGAAAGTCGTCATCAAAAATAAGGAATACGAAAGAAATATGGAGCCTCTCGATTCAAAGTGTAATTGTCATGTATGCAAAAATTACACCAAAAGTTATCTTCGACATTTGTTTAAAGCAGAAGAAATGCTTGGACAAAGATTAGTTACTTATCATAATCTTTTCTTTTTAAAGAATTTGATGCACGATATTCGTGAGGCCATCAAAAATGATCGGCTACTAGATTTTAAAAATGAATTTTTCGAAAAGTATTATGGTAACCGTCATTAATCAACTTGAAATTAAGTCGATTTTGTGTTATCTTTATGAGAGATAGCGGGTTTACATATTCTCTTCATTTCTATATCTTTCGCTGTATCGTTGATTAACGAGTAAGTAATATATTTTGACTACTTGATATCATCAATATCGATGAATGGATCTATGATAAAAGTCACTCTAGACTGTTGTAATAAATGAAGTTCTCTCGTATAATTAATAAGAGATGAATTCATGAGTTAAGAAAAACATTTTTTTATTGCCGTATTTGATAATACTGGCATTTATGATAACATAATGAATAGGGATCGGCTACGGAGGTAGTTTATGTTTGATATCAACGAGAAATTTAACCAAAAACCAGTTATTAAAGTCATTGGTGTTGGCGGTGGCGGCGGATCTGCGATAAATCGCATGATTGAAAATGACGTTCAAGGCGTCGAATTTGTGGCCGTTAATACCGATGCACAAGTATTAAGATTATCAAAGGCTGATGTTCGTTTACAACTCGGAAAAATGTTGACCCGAGGTCTAGGCGCAGGTGCTAATCCAGAAGTTGGTCGTCAAGCAGCGCTAGAATCTGAAGATGAAATTCGTGAAATTTTAGCAGATACCGACATGGTCTTTATTACCGCAGGTATGGGTGGAGGCACTGGTACTGGTGCTGCACCTGTGATTGCGAGAATTGCTCGTGAAATGGGTTGCTTAACCATTGGGATTGTGACGAAACCATTTGGGTTTGAAGGACGAAAAAGAGCTTCTGTTGCCATGCAAGGTCTTGAAGAACTCAAACCTTTTGTCGACACTTTAATTGTCATTCCAAATGATAAACTACTCTATATTGTCGAAAAAGATACTCCTTATCTTGATGCCTTTAGGGAAGCAGACAATATTCTTCGTCAAGGGGTCCAGGGTATTACCGAAATCATTGCGGTTCCCGGTGTTGTCAATGTTGACTTCGCAGATATTAAAACCGTTATGAAAGATAAAGGAACCGCCTTAATGGGAATTGGGATTGCATCGGGAGAAAATCGTGCCGTTGAATCCGCTCGCGCAGCCATTCGTAGCCCGCTATTAGAAACTTCTATCAATGGCGCAACAGATGCCATTGTGAATATTACTTCAGGATTCAATGCTTCATTATATGAAGTGAATGAAATTATTGAAGAAATTAGAAAGAGTTCAACCACTGAAATTAATGTTATTTATGGCAGTGCTATTAACACTGATTTAGATGATGAAATTATCGTTACCGTCATTGCAACTGGATATTTAGAAGATCCTTTATTTAAAGAAACGACAATTCAACGTGCAGAAAACAATCAATCTTCCCAACCTAAAGTTGAAGAGGTTATTCAAAAAGCTGCTCCAAAATCGAGGAAAGATTTAAAGAAGGAAGAAAAATTAAGAAAAGATCAAGATAAACTTCCTAAAAAAGTTGAAGAAGAACCAGAAGATGTTTCAATTCCATCTTGGCTTCGAGATCGTTTTAAAAAATAAATTCAAGGCTGGGTATCCCAGCCTTTTTCTTTCAAATTACATTGTGTTTTATGTAATAAAGTGATAGAATTTTCACGAAAGAGGAGGGGATAATATGGAACAAAATATGGAATATGATTTAACGCCAATAAAATCAATTATTGATATAGTTAAACGCGACATTCCTATTGAACAAAAACGTGAACTTTTAGATGAATATCACAACTTTGATTTGGCTGAAAGTTTATTAGAAATGACCCCTTCTCAACGCAAGATATTTTACGCTTGTTTTACTCCGAAATTTCTCGCTGATATTTTCGAACAACTTGATCCTTCTAACGTCGTTGTTTTATTTAGACAGATGTCTTTAGTCGATGTTGGAAAAATAATCAATTTCATGGAAGTTGACGACCTCGTTGACGTTATGCAAGAATTTACTGACCGCAATGAAAATATCAAATATTTAGGATTGCTTGATATTACCAAACGCAGTGAGATCAAACAATTAATCGATTATGATGATACCGTTGTTGGTTCAATCATGAATACAAAATTCGTTGAATTAACACCGGACATGACGGTGAAACAAGCCATCAAAACCATGGTAAAAATGGCTGCAGACATTGAATTTATTAACGTTCTTTATGTTGTTGAAAATCAAAAATTAGTTGGCGCAATCTCATTAAAGGAGATTATCAGTGCCGGCAACACGCCAGATAAATTAATCAGCGAATTAATGTCAGTTAATCTCATCACCGTTACTCCAGAAACAAAAAATGAAGAAGCTATTTTTTTAATGCAAAACTATGACTTTTTACTGTTACCCGTTGTCGATGAAGAATTCGATATTATCGGGATTGTATCTTTTGATGACATGTTTGAAACAATGAATTACGAATCTGATATGGATTATAGTAGACTCGCCGGTGTTACCGACGTTACGATTGATGAAGATACCGAAAATGTTGTATCTTCTGTCAAAAAACGTATTCCTTGGTTGATTATCCTTTTGTTTATCAATTTAATCACTAGCGGAATTGTAACGGGTTATGAATCGATTTTAACGGCAATTCCAACTTTGGCGTTATTTATGCCTCTGATTTTAAACATGGCTGGAAATACCGGAACGCAATCGCTTGGTGTGATAATTCGTTTGTTTGCGACAAATCAATTAACCGAAAAAAAGGATATTTTAAAACATTTATTTCGAGAATTTTTGACGGGAGTTGTCAATGGACTCTTGATTGGTATTTTACTGTTTGGTCTTGTTTTAGCCATAAAACTTTTAGATGGAAACTCATTGATTGACGCTGTTTCATTCTCAAAGGTCATCAGTATATCCATTGCTGTTTCCTTATCAGCAGCTACTCTGGCAGGTGCGGGTATCCCTTTGATTATGAAGTTGATCAAAGTGGACCCTGCTGTTGCCTCTGGTCCATTCATTACAACGGTGAATGATATCATCGCTCTTTTGATTTATTTTGGTCTCGCTACGCTGATGCTTAGCGAACTGATGTAGGAGGTACGCGATGGATATCGAAAGAATTATACCCGAGAACGAAAGAGACTTTGTTGAAGAAATTATTGCTTTGGTCAACACCAATTTGACTTCAATTGATTTTAATGAAAAAATAAATGAGTATCATCCCTATGACGTTGCACAAGCGTTGTTTCAAGTTACCAAAGAGGTCCGTTCTCAAGTATTTAATTTACTTCCAATTGAGATGGTAGCGGCCATCTTTGAGCATTTTGACCAAAATGATCAAATTGAATTTATTAAGGAATTACCAACATTATTCGCTGTAAACATTATTGATCACATGGATTCGGATGATGCCGTTGACCTATTGCAATACTTAGAAGACACCGATGAAGATTATGATCTTGTTAATTTACTCAGCCCTAAGAAACGTGCAGAATTAAAGCGATTATGGAATTATGAAGACGATGAAATCGGTTCTTCAATGTCAAATAGTTTCATAGAGTTGTCGAAATCAATGACCGTCAAAGAGGCCATGAAAAAGGTTACTTCCGTCGCAGGGGAAACTGAATACATTTCCATACTTTATGTTGTTGAAAAACATAAACTGATTGGCTATTTAAAACTTAAGGACTTAATTATCGCTCGTGCTACTCAAACGATTGGTGACATCATGGAGGCTAGAGTAATCTCTGCCCATCCTCATGATGATAAAGAATCAGTCGCTCAATTGATTCAAGACTATGGCGTTTCTTCATTGCCGATTATTGATGATGAATTTCATATGCTAGGGTTAGTCACTTATGACGACTTGATGGATATTATTTCTGAATCAAAATCAGATGACTATGCTAAATTTGCTGCCCTATCAACTGGTGAAATTGATCACCGGACAGAAACGGTATTTTCATCCGTTAAAAAAAGATTACCTTGGCTCTCTATCTTGCTTGGATTGTCAATGATAACTTCAGTGATTATATCGTTTTTTGAAGGGTCGCTAACGGGTTCTGCAGGTGCTAAAATATTGGCGGCACAATTGGCTGTATATTTACCGCTCATTCTTGACATGTCAGGGAATACGGGCACTCAAAGTTTGGCGGTCATGATTCGCTATTTGACAACAAATCAAAACGAAATATCAAACAAACAAATCAAACGTCACATGATACGTGAAATTGGGACCGGACTTGTAGAAGGTTTTATCATTGCGATTTTCGTTTTTGGGATTATTGTTCTAACGGGCTACTTAAGACCCGGCGTTAGCATTGATTCAAAAACGATTATCACCGCAATCGTTACTTCATCAGCCATTATGGTGGCACTT